>CAJGDH010000135.1 GCA_904502145.1 uncultured Eubacterium sp. | reverse complement strand
ATGACGGCTTCACCCTGTACGATCTGGTCTCCTACAATGAGAAACACAATGAGGCCAACGGGGAGGAAAACCGCGACGGCTGTAATGACAACGACAGCTGGAACTGCGGGGCCGAAGGAGAGACTGATGATGCCGGGATCAACGCCCTGAGATTCAGGCAGATGAAAAACATGCTCACAATTCTCCTGACAAGCCGGGGCATCCCCATGCTCCTTTCGGGGGATGAGTTCGCCAATACCCAGTGGGGCAACAATAATGCCTATTGCCAGGATAATGAAATATCCTGGCTGGACTGGAGTTTTCTGGACAAGAACAAGGAGCTCCATGATTATGTAAGGAGTCTGATCGCTTTTCGAAAAGCCCATCCTGTCCTGAGGACAGACAGTTTTGACTTCTCCCGGAACGGAACAGGGTATCCGGAGCTTTCTTTCCATTCCCTGACTCCATGGGAGTTCGATGAAAATGCAGATACTCTTACCTTTGCATACCTGTATGCGGAGGATCACAATAAATATAAGACCAAGTCCGATGCCTTCATTTATGTTGCGGTAAATGCGCACTGGGAGGAACACAGATTTTCCCTGCCTGTTCTTCCCGAGGGTTTCCGGTGGAGACTCGCTTTTGAAGCTTACGGGATATGGTCTGAACCCGGAGCGGAAATGATCCGGAATGATCAGACCGGGATTGATCTTGGAGCAAGGACGACAGCTGTTTTGATTGGCGAAAGGCAGTCTGATGCCGGAAAGGAGAGATGAAATGTTTCGACTGGTAGCGACGGATCTTGACGGTACGCTGTTGAGATCGGACAAAACAATCTCAAAGGAGACACAGGATGTACTTTCATCCTTATATGAAAGGAATGTATTTTTCGTGCCGACTACCGGAAGGAGTCACAAGGAACTGCCTGCTCCGGTGAGGGAGGTTGAACATTTAAGATATGCCATCACCTGCAACGGGGGCGGTGTATACGATTTTGCCGAGCAGCGCTATATCTACAATTTTACCATCGATAAGGAACTGGGGGAGAGGGTGCTGAAATTCAGTGAGTCTCTGCCTGTGTACCCGTCCTTTGTCTGTAATGGGGAGCGGTACATCCTGACTGATGCAGACGGAAAGATCCCGGAGTATGTCATAAGGAGAGCGGCAGGCGGAGTTGTCGAGTTCGCCCATGCCAGCAGGGATCTTTATGCCACGCTGAAGGAGATGCCGGACGGACTGCAGAAGATCTTTCTTTACTCGAAAGATGATGATCTGACATCGGAAATTCTTTCAAAGCTGAGATATGAGTTTCCCGGGCTTTTCGTCACCACCTCCGGACCGATCTTCATCGAGGTCAATGCTCCCGGAATCGACAAAGGAAAAACCCTGAGGCTTCTCTGCGAACATCTGGACATCCCCATAGAAGAGAGTATTGCCTTCGGTGATGCGGCGAATGATCTGGCAATGCTGAGGACAGCAGGCTGTGCTGTGGTGCCGGCAAACGGAACCGATGAGGCGAAGGCCGTGGCGGATCTGTTCTGTGAGAGCTGTGACGACGACGGGGTGAGAAAGGCCTTAGTGCGGCTCTGTAATGATCAGCAGAAGTAATCTTTATAAAATTTAATAAATAATGTAACGTTTCTGTTCATTTCTGCATATACGGTATAGAAAGGGAGGAAGGAGGTGAAGACCATGCAGCCTATGGAAGAGATATACAAGTCATATGCTATGACGGTTTACAAGTATCTGTTTTCCAAAACTCATGACGAAGATCTGTCCGAAGAGCTCACGCAGGAGACATTTTATCAGGCCATAAGGACCATCGACCGTTATGATGAAAGCTGCAGGATTTCCACCTGGCTTTGCGGAATCGCAAAGAACGTCTTAAGTACATACCGTCGTAAAAACAAACAACACGAAGAACTTGGCGACTGGGACAGTCCCCATCCGCCGGAACAGGATGAGATCATCCGCTCGGAGGAACGGGTGGACCTGATCCGCAGGGTACACGAACTGAAGGAACCCGGCAGGGAGGTCGTTTACCTTAGAGTCTTCGGAGAGTTGTCTTTCAAGGAGATCGGGGATGTCTTCGGGAAATCTGAGAACTGGGCAAGAGTGACATTTTACCGGAGCAAGGAAAAACTCAGAAAGGAAGTTGAGCAGAAATGAGGAATACAGAAAACAAAGAGAACAAGTCTTACGGGATCCCCTGTGATACGATTCAGGACCTTATGCCTTCCTATGTGGACGGGCTGGCAAGCCAGGCAACCGCGGAGATCATAGAAGAACATGTCAAAGACTGTGATGACTGCAGTGTGATACTGAGAAATATGAAGGCTGGCGAAGAAGCAGCACAGAAACCGGATGACCGGGACAGAAAAGAGATCGATTTTCTGAAAAAGAGCAGAAAGAGGAGCAGAAGAGCCATTGCTTTAGGTATTCTTCTGACGGCTCTGGTCATCATCATTCCTTTTGGTGTAAAACGGTATGTCATCGGTTCGGAATATAATGGCGATATGGCCTGCGACCTCAATATAGACGGCAATAAAATGACGGTGGGAGTTACTGCCGCTGACAGTATGCATGTGATCCACGGGCTGGAATTCTCCATGGAAGACGGTGTTGCCAGGGGTAAGGCCAGGGCCGTTGTGCCGGGGATCTTCCACAGCGAAGGGACATTTACAAGCAGCTCGTCTGATGATGAAACAGTCATAGTCAATACTTCCGTCTGCGATTGGGCTGAAGACTTCACCTTTGAAGAAGAGATCAAGGAAGTCCGGATCGGTGACAGGATCTATTGGTCAGGTGGAAAAAAGATACCGGCCGAAGTGTCCGACCTGTATCTTGCCGGACATGATTATGTCGGCGATGCGTCAGCCAACGGAAGATCCATCAACGCGTTGGGTATCGTGGAGGATCTCGGCTCACTCTATAATGAGCTCCAGACAGCAGAGGAGCCATATGGGTGGACTATTGTTCTGGACGAGGATCAGGCCAAATACAAGACCGAATACCTCAAAAAGAGGCTTGAAGGGTACGGATATGCTCTGCTGGGAACCGTCGGCAATCTGGGGGAGGTAGACTTCAGATATACGGCAGACGGAAAGACTGTGGTCACAAAAGTCACTGTTGAGGATGCCTCAGCATTTTTAGGGAAAGATATCAAAGCATGCCGGACAGATGCCGGGGCACTGAGTGAACTTATGGAAAAAGCCGGGATCATTATCGAATAGATTTTCAAAATGGAACCATTTACTGACAGAAAAAAGCCTTTCTGAGATGTGCGGTTCTGCTATAATACCTATTATAAACATAGGTGTTATAATTATAAACTTAAAGGAGAAGATTGCATGAAGTACATTACATTTGGAAAGGACAATGATAAAGTATCCGAGATCATTATCGGTCTGATGAGAATCTCGGAGATGACGACGGATCAGGTGGCAGAACTGATCAATACCGGACTGGAAGAAGGGATCAACTTCCTGGATACGGCGGACTGCTATACGAACGGTGTGGCAGAGCAGGTTCTCGGGGATACATTTACCGGTAATCCGGGACTTCGCGAGAAAGTATTCCTGCAGTCAAAATGCGGTATCCGCAACGATGATGATTTCACATGGTTCGATTTTTCCAAAGAGCACATCCTTGAAGCGGTGGACGCCAGCCTGAAGCGTCTTCAGACAGATTACCTTGACTGCCTGCTGCTTCACCGTCCGGATGCCCTGATGGAAGCGGAAGAGATCGCTGAGGCCTTCGACATCCTCTACAAGGCGGGAAAAGTCCGCAACTTTGGTGTCAGCAACCAGAACCCGATCATGATGGATATGATCCGCAAATATGTGAATTATCCGATCACCACAAATCAGGTTCAGCTGAGTCCGGCCTTCACCCCTTCCCTTGATGCCGGTTTCCATGTCAATATGAAGACAGACCCTGCCATCATGAGGGACGGAAGCTTATTTGAATACTGCCGGATGAACGACATTGTGATCCAGGCCTGGTCACCTCTCCAGTACGGATATTTTGAGGGGGTGTACCTGGGGTCAGATAAATATCCCGAACTCAACAAGGTGCTGGACCGCATGGCCGCAGAGCGGGGAGTATCCGCTACTGCCGTCGCCCTGGCATGGATCCTCCGGTATCCGGGACGTACCCAGGTTGTAACGGGAACGACCAAACCCTCCCGTATCCGGGAAGCGGCAAAAGCCACCGAGATCAGCCTGACCAAGAAGGAATGGTATGAGATCTACCTGTCAGCCGGAAATGATCTTCCCTGATCACCTGCAGAGATCAACAATTCTGCCATACCGGTCAGTACCCTATGCTGAGAAAATATGATATAATTAATCATTATAGATGACTCAGCAATTTTAAAATAAAGGAGATCGAACTGGAATGAGCAAGAAGATCGTTGTGGTAAATGCCGGCCCCAGAATGGGCTGGAACACGGATACATTATTGCAGGTGGCCTCAAAAGGAGCGGTAGCTGCAGGGGCAGAAATAGAGCGTTTTGATCTGTTCCGGCTGGAAAAGTATACCGGATGCATCTCCTGCTTTGGCTGCAAAAGGAAAAAATTCAAAGGACATTGTATCTGCCGGGACGGACTTACTCCGGTACTGGATGCCATCCGTGAAGCGGATGGCCTGATCATCGGATCACCCAATTATCTGTCGGAGCTGACCGCATCCTTCCGGGCACTCTACGAAAGACTGATCTTTCAGAATCTGACCTACCGTGTGGAAGAACCCTGCTGCAATGACCGCATGATCCCCGTGCTGCTTATCATGACAAGCAATGCGCCGGACACCATATACTATAAGATGATGCAGAACTATCAGAAGACGTTCAGCCGTTTTGTGGGACCGACAGAAATCTTTGTCAGTGGTGATACCCTTCAGCTGAAGGATTACAGCAGGACAGACTGGCCCTGGACCCTGTTTGACGCGGAAGCAAAACAGAAGAGACATGAGACCGTATTCCCGCAGGAATGCCAGAAGGTTTTCGAGATGGGATCAAAGCTTGTAAACAAATAAACATGTAAACAGATAAACATATAAACAAGATAAACATATATACAGATAATAAAAGGCACCTGGCGGTACCGTCGTAAGACGGTATCCCGGGTGCGTTTTCGTTAGTGGATTTTTAATCCGGTTTTTTTATGTGCCTTTTTATTTGACTGTTACTTTGATCCTCTTGGCTACGCCGTTTTGTGCGTAGGCATATACGTAACATGTCCCTTTCTTCTTTGCGGTGATCTTTCCGGCCTTGCTTACATTTGCAATCTTCTTGTTTGTGGATTCAAACCGGATGGCCGCATGTTTTTTGACTT
>CAJGDH010000134.1 GCA_904502145.1 uncultured Eubacterium sp. | reverse complement strand
TGTCCGCGATCCTGGGGTGTTTTAACCTGTTATTGTACATATCTACCGTCAGATGAGTCGTTCCGTCATTGCTCATCATCCTGTCCAGTGTGACGGTGTGGATATCGTTTGGCTTTACCACATCGACACCGGCAGCACGGGCAATAATCTTCTCACCGATCGTCATACCCATATCAGTTTTCCTCCTTGTTCAAAGATGCGATCAGGCCGCCTGCATTGAGGATACCCTGCATATATTCCGGCAGTTTTGTGCAGGAGAAGACCTTTCCCTCCACAGTCACTGTACCGGCAGAAAGATCCAGGTCTGCCATACCGCCGTCTTCCACATTTTCATATAAATCCTTGCATACGATCACCGGAAGTCCGATATTGATGGAGTTGCGGTAGAAGATCCTGGCAAATGATTTGGCGATGACGGCCTGGATTCCCAGGGCCTTCAGTACGCTGGGGGCCTGTTCCCTGGAAGAGCCGCAGCCGAAGTTTTCACCGGCGACCACGATGTCCCCGGGAGTTACCTTTCCGGCAAAACCCGGATCCAGAGATTCAAATGTATAGATTTTCATTGCTTCAACGTCGGGAAGGAGCAGGTACTGCGACGCAATGATCTGATCCGTATCCACGTCATTATGGAATTTCCAGACTTTATTTGCCATAGAATTAACCTCCGTACTTTATTTCTCTTAAAAACAATCTAATCTATAGAATACTATATTTCCGTCTTCCCGTAAAGATTAACCTTCTCCCTGTACATGAATTTCCCATCACAAAGGAAGATCGTCACATTGACATCACTGCGGGCATTGAATAAAATGAACTTAGCAGGATATGTCATTGGATATTACTGAGGAGGTGGAAGTATGAGCGGATTCCCCATGGGTCTTCCCGCCGATCCCATGATGCTTTACAGTGTGATCAACACGAAACTGAGAGATGAGTATCCGGACCTGGGAAAACTGTGTGAAGATATGCATATCAATGCGGAGGATATCACGGAACGTCTCAGGATGGCAGGATTCGAATACGATGAAGAACTGAACCAGTTCCGGTAAAAAAGAATTGTTGTAAAATGAATTGTTCCGGAAGAGAGATCCCCGATCTGTTTTCATAAAAAAAGAAGGTGTGCCATCGGCACACCTTTACTTTTTTCTGGTCTGAAAACGGGAAGTCAGTCTTTGATCTTCTTTACGATATCATAGACCACTTCCGCAATTATTTTCCCACCGCTTCCTCTACGAGACCGGTAACGATCTCAACTGTATCACGGCAGATGGCAAGCTCTTCATTGGTCGGAATAACCATGAGCTTAACCTTGGAATCCGGAGTGGAGATGAAGCCTTCCTTACCACGGAAGTTGTTTGCACTTTCATCAAACTCGGCTCCAAGACATCCAAGACGTTTTGCGATCCTTGCACGTGTGGCAATATCGTTCTCACCGATACCTGCGGTGAATACGATGGCATCAACTCCGCCCATGGCAACTGCGTAGGAACCGATATATTTTACGACGCGGTAAGCAAATGCATCGAGAGCGATCTGGGCTCTTTCATTGCCTGCTTCAGCAGCTTCGCCGAGGTCACGGAAGTCGGAAGAAACACCGGAGATACCGAATACACCGGATTTCTTGTTGATCACGTCCATGGTCTCATCCAGAGTAAGGTTTTCTTTCTGGGCCAGGAACTGGATGCAGGTAGGATCGATATCACCGGAACGGGTTCCCATGATCAGACCTTCCAGAGGAGTAAGACCCATGGAGGTATCGACACATTTGCCGCCCTTTACTGCGGAGATGGAGGAACCGTTGCCCAGGTGGCATACGATCACGTTGATGTCTTCCGGTTTCTTTCCTAAGATCTCAGCAGTACGCTGGGATACAAATTTGTGGGAAGTTCCGTGGAAGCCGTAACGACGAACGGCGTATTTCTCATAGTACTCATAGGGAAGACCGTAGATGTAGGCTTCCGGCGGCATGGTCTGATGGAAAGCGGTATCAAATACACCTACCATCGGTGTGGTGGGCATAAGTTCCTTGCAGGCATTAACACCGACCAGTGTGGGCGGATTGTGAAGAGGTGCAAGGTCATTAACGGATGCTACGGTATCTAAAACTTCCTGGGTCAGGAGGGTGGAGCATGCAAACTTCTCACCGCCGTGCACCATACGATGTCCTACTGCGTTGATCTCATCGATGGATTTGATCACTCCGGTCTCGGGATCCATAAGCTGTTTTAACACAAGGGAAACAGCCTCTTTATGTGCCGGCATGGGTGCTTCATATTTGATCTTATCGCATCCGGTCTTCTCGTAAGTCAGAACACCGTCGATCCCGATCCTCTCGCAGAGACCTTTGGCAAGGACGAACTCCGTATCAGAATCGATAACCTGATATTTACAAGAAGAGCTGCCGCAGTTGATAATAAGTACTTTCATCGTTCAATTACTCCTTTTTGTTATTTTAGACATTCTGCCTCATTATGATTATAATAATACATATACAGTATACGACTTTTTTTCGGGAAGATAAAGGGTTATATTTGTATTTGACAGGACTTTTTTGCAAACTGTCTCCAAAAACAGAACCATGGAGAACCCTTTTTCCCGGGAGGGGAGTTCTCATCCCTCCGAGATATCCTGTAGACAAAAGAAGAGAAAAACGGATATAATAAGACTGACTGATGGGACAGACACAGGAGGAGCCGGAGATGAAGACCGCAGGGATCATCGCGGAATATAATCCCTTTCACGAGGGACACCGCTACCATATCGAAGAGACCAGAAGAATAACCGGCGCGGACTATGTCGTTGTCGTCATGAGCGGCAACTTCATGCAGAGGGGTGAGCCTGCCATCGTGGATAAGTATCTCAGGGCACAGATGGCTCTGGAATCCGGTGTGGATGTGGTGATCGAGATGCCGGCCTTCTACGCCACCGGCAGTGCTGAATACTTCGCCACCGCAGGCGTCGGGATCCTTGATTCCCTGGGATGTGTGGACTGTCTGTCCTTCGGAAGTGAGTGGGCCGGCCCGGAGGAACTCTCCGCCCTGGCAGATCTTCTTCTGGAGGAACCGGAGAACTATAAGGCAGCTCTTCGCAGCGGGCTGGAATCGGGTCTGAATTTCCCACAGGCAAGGGAGGAGGCCGTCCTGGCCTGTGGTTTCGCGGACAGTACCCGGGAGATCCTCAGGTCTCCCAACCATATCCTGGGCATCGAATACATCAAGGCCCTGAAACGAAGGAACAGTCATATGACCCCTGTGGCAGTCACAAGAAAGGGCAGCGGCTATCTGGATCAGGAATGGGACAGCAACCGGGAGATCTATCCTTCCGCCACTTCCTTAAGAAAGATCCTTCGGGAGACCAAAGACTGGCCCCTTCTTAAAAAGGGGAGTCCCCTTTGTGCAGACCTTCTCCGGGAATGCATGGAAAGAGGGGAGACCGTAGACTGGCAGGACCTGATGCCTTATCTTGATTATATGATCCTGATGAACCGGCGGGTCCTGGGAAAATATTTCGGCATGGATTATGATCTCCTGCAGAGGATTAACAGATTGTATCAGCCGGGGGGAACCTTCCAAGGCCTGATCAGCCTCTTCCACAGCAGAAATTATACCGATGCGGCCCTTCGCAGGATCCTTCTTCATCTTGTCCTTAACATGGAAGATTACCCCTTCCTCAGGGAGGCGGCATCCATCCCCCTCCCTTATGCGAGGATCCTGGGGCTCAGGAAAGAGGCGGGAAAGCTTATCCTGAGGATGAGAGAGAATTCCTCCCTCAGGATTATCCAGAAAGCGGTGGAAGGCCGGAATATGGACAGAAATGACCAGGCAGGCCGTATCCTCTATGAACATGACCTGCGATGCGGGGATTTCTATGAACAGATCACAGCAAAAAAGGCCGGACGTTCCGCCAGAAATGAGCTGACCAGAAGTCCGGTGATCCTGTGAAAAACGAATGAAAACAAAGTGATATTACAGATAGATGGAAATGAAAAAGTTGAAAATATGGAGGTGACCAATCATGTACAAGGCAGGTCTGATATTGGAAGGCGGAGGGATGCGAGGAGTCTACACCGCCGGTGTGCTGGATGCGTTTCTGGAGAATAAGGTAGAATTTTCTTCGGTTTACGGAGTATCCGCCGGCAGCTGCCACGGCTGCAATTATCTGTCAAAACAAAAGGAGAGAGGTGCTCAGGTCAACATCGATTATGTGGATGATCCGCGGTACTGCAGTATGCGCAGCCTGATCACCACAGGGGATTTCTTCGGGGTGGATATGTGCTATTCAAAGATCCCCGATGTATATGTTCCTTATGATTATGACGAATATTCCCGTTATGAGGGGGACTTCTATGTGGTCCTCACCAATCTTGAAACCGGAAAACCGGAATATCACAAGGTAAAGGACATGAAAAAAGATATCTGGATGATCCGTGCATCAAGCTCCCTTCCCTTATTATCCAGAACCATCGTGGTCAACGGACGGCCTTATCTGGACGGCGGAGTATCCGACTCCATACCGGTAAAGGAGTCAATAAGAAGAGGAAACCGGAAAAACGTAGTCATCCTGACCAGGGACGGCGCTTATCGCAAGGAACCCAATTCCCTGCTTCCGGTGATGCGTCTTCGCTATAAAAAATACCCGAAATTTATCGAGACCATGAAGAATCGGCATATCGCCTACAATGAGACCCTGGATTATATCGACCGGGAGGAGAAGGCCGGCAATCTTTTTGTGATTCGTCCGCAAAAGACGGTGGAAGTGGGCCGCCTGGAGAAAGATAAAGACAAGTTAAGAACCCTCTACCGCCAGGGCCTGGAAGACGGCAGGGCAGTCGTGGAGGAGATGAGAGCATATCTGGAAAAATAACATGAAGAAAAAGAGCCTGAGAGGCAACTCTCAGGCTCTGATTTTTTCAGGGAAACAATTCAGCAGCCTATTTGATGGCAATTACTGTACAGCAATCGCTTCCTTCAGTGTACTCCAGGCTGATGGTATCCCCGATGTTATAACGGATGATGGCCAGATTATTTGCCACATCCACATCGAAGATCTCTTTGGATTCTTTCAGGAGAAGATAATAGTGGGAATTACCGTTCACTACTGTTTCCGCGATCTTCTCTATGGTGCCGGAAACGGTCAGCACGTCTTTGGGAGGCTCCGGATCTTCCACGGAGAGATTGTTCTCCTTCATCAGGGCAGTGTAATTCCTTTCGGTTTCCGCCACTGAATCCCCCGTGGCCACGATCTGATAGTTGCCCACATTGACCAGGGCATATTTTTTGACCAGGCCGGAAGCATCTTTCAGGGACATAAAATAGGTGGGCTGCTTGTCGATGTTGAGAAGAAGAGGAAATGTGGCGACATAGCCAAGGTTCTGCACCTTTCCTTCTG
>CAJGDH010000133.1 GCA_904502145.1 uncultured Eubacterium sp. | reverse complement strand
TAAATATCACACCCCCCATGGATATCTCCCGTGATACTGAAAAATCATCTGAATTATATATATATTATATCTTAATCCCTCGGTTTTTACAAGCGGATCAATGCGTCTTCCTCCGGATCCTTTCGCCGGATCACCCCTCATAGGAAGTCACCGTGATCACATATGCACTGTTTCCCTTCACATAGACGGTGCCGTCCGTTCCTTTCACGGTCACAGTCTTTCCGTCGGCGTCTGTGATGGTTCCGTGGCTGGTAAGTTTCGTCAGGGTGCTGTTTCCGGTAACGGTCCAGACGGATCCTTTTTCCAGCGTCAGATTGCAATAGCCTTCCCCGCCGCTGCCTGCGTTGGACTCGTCATCCGTCACCGCGCCTTTCAAGGTGCTGCTCCCCTTCATGACGAAGTCCAGGGTACTGATGGAATCCCAGACGATATCTCCCTCCATCTCCTGGTCCGTCGCCGTAAATGTACAGTCTGCTCCGTTTTCTCCTGCGGAGCCCCAGCCCCGGGCATTACTGTTGCCGGTGACCTTCAGGAAGAAATCATTCTCATCGGCATAATTGATGGACACATTTTCCAGGTTGAAGGTGGACTCCGTGTTGGTGGTGTAGAACATTCCGCCGTTTTTGGCGGTAAGGGTTCCGCCGGTCATGGAAAATGTGGCATTGCCCTCCTGGGAATCGCCGGACATGCTCTGGTAGAGGATCACGTTCCAGGTGCAGTCGTTCTGTTCATTTTCCGGCATATTTCCGGTCAGGTCCGTGTCGGTGAGGGTCAGGGAATTCTTTCCCTCGATGCAGACCGCCTCGGAATTTGTGGCGGTGAGGACGGCATTCTTCACGGTAATGTCCGCCGTAGTATAGACGGCCGGTGACCCTGTCCCGTTGGAGGTATAGGTTCCTCCCTCCACCGTCATGGTACCTCCGCCGCGGTCACTCCGGATCGCCGCGGAGGATTGTCCGTTGGTTTCCACCTGCAGGTTTTTGGCATAAAGGGTGCCTCCTCCTGCCACATGGATCCCACCGGAAGTCCCCTGGGTGGTTTTGATGGTACTGTCCGTGACATAGACCACGCCGTCCCCGTAGGCGAAGACTCCTGCGCCGCCTGCTGCATCCGTGGTGATCGTTGAATTGTTGATCTTTGTTGTTCCCTCTGTGGTCAGGATGGCCGCTCCTACCCCGTAGAAGCTGGAGTTATCTCCTCCGGTGCTGTCGGAGGAATTCCTGGTCACCGTCGCGTTATTCAGTGCGACGGCGGCCCCTCCCGATACCAGAACGGCATTTTCATCCGTCCCGGTTGATTCGTAAGTCACTCCGTCCGTCTCCGTGTCCTCCTTGTATTCTGTCACGGAGTCATAGCTGTCCACACCGGCGGACTGGCCCGGTCCCCCGCCGGGCTGCTGGCCCTGCCCTGCAGGAGGCTGGCCCTCCGGAGCCCCTTCCGGCGGCTGACCTTGCGGCGGCTGCCCCTCCGGGGGCTGGCCTTCCGGGGGCTGGCCGTTCTGATTCTGCCCGGTACTGCTTTCCGCGGAGATCTCTGTTGTTGCCGTTTCATTTCCTGCTGTATTGCTCCCGCATCCTGCGAGCAGGGAGAAGCCCAATGTCAGGCTCATGGCAAGCGCGATATATTTCTTTCTCATGTTTGTTCATCCTTTCTTCAGTTTCAGCTGTAAATTCTTTTTACAGGTCCGACTATATTAGAAATATATGAACAAAATATCTTAATTATGTGAAAAGTGTGTGAAAACAAAATCCCCTCCCGGGAAGCCGTGACGGGTCGTCCGGCCTGTCCCCGGAGGGGATTGGAATCTTTCCGTTGATGATTATCCGAGTTTGTGCTGCATGGAACCGTAGAGATATTCGTCGACACAGTCACGGACACGGTCCATGACGATATCCTTGGGATCGTTTTTCAGTTCACCGGCTCTTACCCTGGTGTACTGGACCGGCAGGAACTGGCTCAGCAGACCCAGGGGAACTCCGCCGCTGAAATTCTCAAACAGTTTGTTCACCGCCTCTTTCAGTTCCGGTACCGCGTAATAGTAACGGCAGCGGTCCGAGAAGCTGAATTTTCTCTTGTAGGCGATCTCCGCGGCAGTTCCGTGATAATGCTTGATATAGTGCTTCGGATTCTCCTGCATCTTGGTATCCAGCAGTTCCATAAAGTAACTCTGCTTTTCCGGGTGGTCTTTCAGCAGCTCCTTCTCCGCGTAGGATAAGGCGAAAAGGCCTTCCCGGTATGCCAGAGTAAGGGCGGGACCCACCTTCAGGATACCGACACCGTCCTCAACCAGCTCGCGGAGTTTGTATTTGGTCTGATAGTCTGTGGAATGCCCCTCAAAAGTCAGGGCGGGATACTCTTTGATGGCCTTCATCAGGTCTGCCGCATTCTCCCGGATATACTCCGTGCATCCGGCATCCTTCTCTTCCAGTCCGGGCTGCACCACCACAGCCATCACATAGGACCAGGCCTCCTCAAGTCCCCGGGCTTCGTATGCTTTCTTAAAGGCTTCTACCGTAGCCTTGAAATCTTCCACCCTGGTGACCTGGATGGTCTCCACGTCGTCCGAGACAGATCCTCCGGGGATGGGTACCTCCGACCCCACCACATAGACCGGATGGACAGCGTCAGGCCTGGTCTTGAGCAGCTCGCGGTAAGCCTCCTCGGCAACCTCTGCCAGCTCGGCACCCCTGCGGGCGATCACTTCGTCCGAGAGACGGATATCCGGGTCATCGGATGCCACTTTCATGGTGGTATCTATATGGATCTTGGTAAAACCGGCCGTCACATACTGGCGGATCAGCTCCTTTGCCTCCTCCATGGCTTTGTCTTCATCATAGTGGGCAAAGGTGAGGGGTCCCAGGTGGTCCCCGCCGAGCATGAGCCTGTCCAGGGGAAGTCCCACTTTCGATGCAAGGCCCTTACATTTCTCCATGAAATCCGCCGGAGTCATCCCGGTATAGCCCCCGTACTGGTCCACCTGATTGGCCGTGGACTCGATGAGCATGACCGTATCTGTCGCTTTTGCGTGCTTCATGCACGCTTCCAGAACAATTTCATTGCCGGTGCAGGCAGAATAGATTCCGACAGGGTCTCCTGCCTTCTGCATCTGCACGATCTTCTTTAAATAATCTGCCATCTGTCTGCCCTCTTTCTCTATGCTTCACTGTCGATCAGGATCTTGCCTTTGACCGTTCCCGGCGTCTTGTACATCTCAAATGCATCGGCGATCCTGCTTAAAGGTATCTTCTTGAAGATCAGGGATTCATCAAATTTCAGGTCCCCCGTCTTAAAGTAATGCGCCACAAGCTCCCATTCTTTTCCGGGGAAAGGTGCGCTGTAGGACATCCATGAACCGGTGAGGTTGAATTCCTTGCGGTTCATGTACTCCCACTCCTTCACCGTGAAGGTCAGTTCTCTGGTGGGTGTGCCGATAAAACACATGTTGGCCTTGTTGGCCGCCAGGGCAAATGCCATCTTCATGGTGATCGTGTTGCCGGCGGTCTCAAAGACGTAATCGTAGCCTCTTCCGCCGGTGATGGCCATGGCCTGCTCCATAAAGTCTTCATCCCTGGTGTTGATCCCGGCTGTGGCTCCCAGAGCCTTGCCCAGTTTTAACCTTTCGTCCTCGATGTCGAAAACCACCAGGTTTTTCGCCCCGAAGATCCTCGCCCACTGCATGGTGAAGAGGCCGACGGTTCCACCGCCCAGGATGGCCACGTTTTTTCCTCCTTCGTAAGGCACTCTCTGCAGTCCGTGGAGGGCCACCGTGGCAGGTTCGAAAAAGGCTCCCTGTTCAAACCCGATCTCATCCGCAAATGGAACCACATTTCTTTCCGGCATCAGTACATATTCCGCAAAACTGCCGAATTCCCTGGAACCGATAAAGCTGTAATGCTTGCAGAGGGAATAGTTGCCCTGCTGGCAGTCCACACATTTCATGCAGGGAACCAGAGGCACTCCGGCCACACGGTCACCGGGTTTCACGGAGGTGACTCCCTCGCCGACTTCCGCTACCGTACCGGAGAATTCG
Organism: uncultured Eubacterium sp.; assembly: GCA_904502145.1. Lineage (GTDB taxonomy): Bacteria > Bacillota > Clostridia > Lachnospirales > Lachnospiraceae > Anaerobutyricum. The sequence continues at coordinate 1,359 of CAJGDH010000133.1, read as the reverse complement.
TGCCCCAGAACATTGGGGAAGAAATGGCAGGCATCCCCGTTCACCCTTGGAACATCCGATCCGCAGATCCCGGTATACTTTACCTTCACCAGTACCTTTCCTTCTTCAACTGCAGGTTTTTCTATCTCTTCATATCTGATATCATATTTGGCGTGTACAACTCCCGCTTTCATTATGAACCTCCTCTTAAAGCCATCTCTTAAAACTGACTCCGGGGCCTTGCCCGCCATGCGAAGAGCATGGCAGACATATCCTTCTAAATAATATAATATCGTTTACCTCAACTTTTTTCAACAGATTTTCATTGTCGGACAGATCGATCTGTCTCCACGAACTGCGCAAAATTTTATCAGAACATATGTTTGCTTTTTGAATTTCTCTGTGCTATATTGTAGCTACACAAAAATCCAAACGTATGTTCTGTTTTCTGTCCGGATGTTTTTTATGCGGTCAGCAGAAGGTCAAAAAAGGACAGGTGATCCGTCGGAAAGGAGGTGAGCGCCATGCCGGTCAGGCAGGATAAAATCTATATCTGTATTGACCTGAAATCCTATTATGCCTCCGTGGAGTGCGTGGCCAGGGGGCTTGACCCGCTGAAGGCCAACCTGCTGGTAGCAGATCCCTGCCGGTCCGACCAGACGATCTGTCTGGCGGTCTCCCCTGCTTTAAAGGCCATCGGGGTTCCTTCCAGACCCCGGCTTTTTGAAGCCAAGCAGGCCATCCGGGCCTACGAGAAGGCCCACCACACCAGGGTATTCTACTATACGGCAGTCCCCCGCATGGCAAAGTATGAGCGGATCTCTGCCAGGATCTATTCCATCCTCCTCCGTTATGCCGCCCCTGAAGATATCCATGTGTATTCCATCGATGAATCCTTCATCTACTGCACACCTTACCTCCACGCTTATCTTGAGGAGGCGGAAAAAGAGGGTGTCCATCCCGCCCATGTGATGGCCATGACCATCATCCGGTCCGTCCTGGCCGACACGGGGATCACTGCCACCATCGGTATCGGGACCAACCTCTACCTGGCCAAGGTCGCCATGGATATCGTTGCCAAGAGAGCTCCCCCGGACAAGGACGGCGTCAGGATAGCGGAACTGAACGAGGATTCCTACAAGTTTCTGCTCTGGGACCACAGGCCCCTCACCGATTTCTGGCAGGTCGGCCCCGGCAAGACCAGGCGGCTGCAGAACGCCTATATGTACACCATGGGGGATGTGGCGGAAAGAAGTCTCTATGATGAGGAATGGTTTTATAAGACCTTCGGCATCGACGGGGAGATCCTGATCGACCATGCCTGGGGGATCGAACCGGTCACCATGGCCGATATCAAAAACTACCATACGGGTTCCCACT
>CAJGDH010000132.1 GCA_904502145.1 uncultured Eubacterium sp. | reverse complement strand
GTTCGCCATGAACGCATGAGTGCATCTCCTTTTGCCTTCTATCGTGGTGCTGCCATCATCATGGCGGATGATCTGTCACATACGCCGAGAACCGGAATCACTGTACAGGCCTGCGGTGATGCGCATATCGCAAACTTTGGGGTATTTGCGTCTCCTGAAAGAAGGCTTGTGTTTGATATCAATGATTTTGATGAAACTCTTCCCGGACCGTGGGAATGGGATGTAAAGCGGCTGATCACCAGCATTGAGATCTGCGGAAGGCACCGCGGTTTTTCAGAGAATGACAGGGCCGACGCTGCCCTGGCGGCGGCGAGAACATACCGTCAGACGATGCTGCAGTTCTCGGAAACCGGCAATCTGGCCATGTGGTATGACCATATCGACGTGGAGAAGATGTACAGGTTACATGAGGATGAGCTTGGGAAGAGAAAGGCAAAGAACATTCAGAGGGCAGCGGCCAAAACTCTGGCGAAAACCAATGAGAGTGCCTTTGCAAAACTGACGGAAGTAGTTGACGGACGGATACGGATCAAGAGTATTCCGCCGCTTATCGTCCCGCTGCGGGAGATGCAGTCATATGGGGACATCAACAGAGCAAGAGATACAGAACGCATTATCAGGGATGCCATCCAATCTTACCGTCACAGCCTTCCGCGGGAGAGGAGGATCCTCATCGACAGATATCATGTCGTGGATATTGCCAGAAAAGTCGTTGGCGTGGGCAGTGTCGGAAACAGGTCACTGATCGTTGTAATGGAAGGCGTTTCGGAGAAAGATCCACTCGTTCTGCAGGTCAAGGAAGCAAATGCTTCCGTCCTGGAAAACTATCTGGGAAAGAGTTCGTTTGCGGAACACGGAAGACGTGTGATCGAAGGACAGAGGGCGATCCAGACCGCAAGTGATATCCTGCTTGGCTGGGCCACGATAAAAGAGGCTGATGGAGTGCAGAGAGACTATTATGTCCGCCAGCTTTGGGATTCCAAAGGATCATTAAACCTGGATAAGGTCAGTCTTAATGAGCTTTCTGCGGTGGCATCGATGTGCGCCTGGACACTGGCACATGCCCATGCAAAGACCGGTGACAGGCATAGCATCGCCGGCTATCTCGGCAAAAGCGATGCTTTTGATGAGGCAATGCTGAGATTTGCCCGGTCATATGCAGATCAGAATGAGAGGGACTTCGAAGTATTTCGAAACTGGTATGGGAAACAATTATGAATGAAAAAGAACTCCACTGTCAGTTGTGGCAGTGGAGTTCTTTTCTTCATATCATCCGACTGTTGGCATAATACCGTAAAACGCCAGCGCATTTTCAAGCTTATTTTATTGTAATGGTAACTGTTTTTGTCGCGGATTTATAGTTTGTGTTTCCTGCGGCTTTTACCGTGATCGTATACTTCCCTTTCTTACACTTTTTGGGAATGGTCACCTTGCCTTTGGAGGTCACTTTGATTTTCGCCTTTTTCGCTTTTTTGCTGAGAGTATATGTTATCTTACCCTTTCCTTTTGTAGCTTTAAGAGTGATCTTTGCTGCCTTTTTCAAAGATTTCTGTTTGAAGGTGGTTTTGCCCGCTACAGTTACTTTAAGAGGATTGGCTGCCTTTTTGATGGTAAAGGATGCTTGCTTCACACCCTGGTAAGACCCTGTGCCCTTGATCACAACTTTAGCCTTTCCGGCATTTTTGTTATTCGTATAAGCCACGGTGTAGTCCGTATTATTCCTGAGTACGGTTTTCCCCAGCTTAACGGTAAGGGCCGGCTTTAATTCTTTTCCGGTGTAAGTCTGATCCTTTATCGTAACGCTGGCGCCGGCGATGGAGATCTTAGCGGGAGGCTGCTCCTCCCCGTCATCTGTTTCGTCCTGAGGCAGTTTATCAATAACTGCGGTTTCGATATCTCCGCAGACTGAGCAGGTGCGTTCTTTTCTGCCCTCAGCTGTCTGAGTAGGCTCTGCCGTGATTACCCAGTCGCCATAGCTGTGTTCTCCGGTTGCCGGGATGACCCAGCTTTCTTTAGCGATCTCACTGCTGCCGGAAGCATCCGAGAAATATTTCCCACAGCCGGAGCAGTACCAGTATTCACTGTTGCCCTCCTCGCCACAGGTTGCACTTTGTGCTTCGTATACCTGAAGCAAATGTTCATGTGATCCGGGATCCGGTTCATAATTCACACGGAAAGTGTATGGGACAGTTTCCCACCCGCAGGTGACCAGATAATAGGTACCTTTTGCAAGAGCAATCTTATCACTGACAGCTGATGCAGGTGCTTCATCAGACCCCTGTGCCCAATCGTCTGTGATCTTGGTCTCCTCACTGTTATAGATCCTGAAAGAGATCTCACAGGGGGCTTCTGATGTAGTATCAATGGTTATTGATCCGTCTTCAGGAATCTCAAATTTAAAATAATCTATATCGGAGAAACCCATCATCTGTGCACTGTAGACTTTTCCCGGCTCGATCGGATCTGCGCTTCGGAAATCATTATTATATTCTGTTTCACAATACCGGTCCGGAATAAACTCCAGACTGAGGCTGTAATAGTTATCCAGTTCTTTGCGTACATCATTACTTCCGATGGACAAAAAGTATGTTCCCGGATCCAATCCGATCCTGCTGATCGAAATGCCGGTTTTCGTATCGGAGGACTCCTGACAAGACCCCGCGCGGGCAGCCATATCATTTCCTTCCGAATCGAGCATGGATAATCCAAAGCCTCTGCTCTGCTCATCCTCAGAGTCATGATAAGCGTAGGAGAGGTCTACATTTATATAACCGGGCTCTGTCAGGGTAAATGTATAGTTGTCATTCTTGTCTTCCAGCCATCCGTTCAGTGTTGTTCCGGGTGCGATTGATGTGGCAGAATCAAGGGTATCATTTACTTCTTTTTCCCAGCTGTCTGTACGGTCATAATTTAAAGTGATATGACAAGGCTTATTCTCCGGTATCTCAGTCAGCAGATAATAGTCACCCGCCGGAAGTCCAAGCTTCCAGGATGTTGATGTCCGCCCGTTCACACACTCCAGATCCATCGTCCGGATCAGATTTCTTTCACTGTCCTGAAATTCGAAAGCAAAAATCCCGTCAGTCTCAGGCATCACGGATATGGAAACCGTTCCGGGAGCATCCAGTGAAAAGGTAAAGTAATCGTTGTCAACCTGCCTGTTTCCATGTACAGTCATCACATTCGTAATTTCATAGAAAAACGGTTGGTTCAGCGGAATCGTACTTGCATGTTCATAGTCGTCGTTCCACTCAGTCTCACAGGCTGTGCTCGGTGTAAAATCCCAGTACAGCTGATAATAATTATCTGAGGACTCCCCAGCAACGAGCTCTACTCCCAGGTAATAGGTACCTGCGCTCAGGCCGGTCTGGCCAATTCTTATTTCAGATCCGGAAGCACCATTGATCATTCTGCCTTCCGCATCCATCAGGTCCAAAGACCAGGTCTTCTCCGAATCTCCGGAGTCTTTATCGTAGTCAAGCCCAATAGTGACGATCCCGGGCTCAGAAACAGTGAATTTGAAGCATTCCTCATCATACGGTTCGACCCAGGCGTTCATCTTCATATTTTCGGGGATGTCCGTTGCATGCTCAAATCCGCTGTTACGCTCTTTCTCCCAGTCATCGGTGGCCGTATAGCTGATCTTAAAATGACCGGGGACATTGTAAACGAAGGTACCTTTTACATAGTATGTCCCCTTTGCCAGACCAAATTTCCAGTTGTCCAGCTCTACGAGACGATCCTCCTGCTCTGTGTATACGGTGATATCATGATCAATGGGAACAAGGTCCGTTTCCAGGAGATCCCCTTCATAAAATGTCCCGTAGATATAGCCGTCTTCAGGAAGGACAATTTTAAAGTAGTTCTCAAAAGTTTCGAAAGCAGGGGCTCCTTCTTCATCATACTTAATAACAGTGACACGGTACTTTTGATTTGTGTCAATTTGGAATGCCTCCGAGAAATCCTCATACTCCTTCATGATCTCTTTAACATCATCCGCCTTAACCGTCACATGGAAGACCGGCAGTATCAGAGCCAGGGCAATTATAATGGTCCATAGTGCTTTTTTCATATGATAACTCCTCTCAAAAATCATGCTGAATCACGATACGTAAGTGATGAGTTAAGTATATCATCATTATTTTTATGAAACAACATCGGCAGGAAGGATTCCCTTATCCTCATAAGCTCTTTTCGATGATCGCTTTCATGTTCACGGCGATGATGTCCAGACACTGGTACATGTTGGCCCGCATCTCATCGTCCATCCCCCGGCCTGCTGCTTCCAATACCTGGCTGGCCCGTTCTTTTATCTGACCGGCCACCTCTCTGCCGTCGTCAGTAAGCCGGATAGGCGCCCGGTAGCGGTTTGTCCCATAGGGCTCTGCGATACCTTTCTTCTGAAAAGAAGCTATCGCTCTGGAAACATCTGCCTTATCCCTCTTGCAGAGATCCGCCAGCCTGGCTGCTGTGATCTCCTCCGGATGATTATAGAGGGTGATGAGGTAAAGGGCATAAGCCCCTTTAAGATCATGCTTCTTCATCTCCTCCGAAGCGATCCTGTTCCAGTAATGGGATATATTAAACAGTGCAATAGAAAAACGTTCAAATCGGTCTATCATTTTTACCCCCTCCTGTATTCGGAAAAGCAGAAATCCTTACCGTGCAAAAAATGCCACGGCAACCGCCCCGGGGCCTGCATGGGTCCCTATGATGCTGCCCATCTGTGTCCGGGCAAGCTTAGTGGTCTGTCCCTCCCAGAGATTCCTGCTGCTTTCCACATATTCCTGCAATAATGCATCACTCAGCCCGCTGTAACCCAGCAGGACCGGTCTGGTAAAGTCGATCCCTTCCTGCTCGACCTTCTCCGTCAGGATATTGTTGGCTTTTTTCGTTCCCCTGGCTTTGCCCAGGAGCACGATCCGGCCATTTTCCAGGGTAAGGACCGGCCTGATGTTCAGGACACCTCCTGCAAGGGCTGCCGTTTTGGATATTCTGCCTCCCTTCCTGAGGTAATCCAGAGTCTCCAGCCTGGCAATTACCCGAATCTCCTTGCTGACTTCCTTAAGATGAGCAGCCAGTTCTTCTGCCTGCATCCCCTGATCGGCACAATCTACAGCGTATTCGGCAAGAACACCGGCACCGATGGAGGCGTTGTGGCTGTCCACCACATGGATCCCCGGAAACTCCTCCGCTGCAAGACAGGCATTCTGCCAGGTTCCGGATAATTCAGAAGCCACGGTAATAACCACAGCCTGATCTCCCTCACGGGTCACCTGTTCAAAAACCGTTTCAAAGTCCAGGGGAGGAATCTGACTTGTCTTAGGAAGTATATCACATTTTTCCAGCTTATCATAAAAATCATCCTTATCGATTGTGATTCCGTCCTTGTATTCATCCGCTCCAAAAGTCAGTGTCATAGGGATTTT
>CAJGDH010000131.1 GCA_904502145.1 uncultured Eubacterium sp. | reverse complement strand
CATATCTGCGGTGACCTGGAACTGGAGGACGGGGGCAATCCCGTGGAGACCAACTGTGTCATGACCGGGTTGGACCCTGTACTGATGGATGCTTATGTCTGCCATCTTCTGGGTTATGAACCTTATGACGTGGACTATATCCGTCTTGCCGAAGAGCTTGGCTGCGGCAGTACGGATCTGGAGAGATGCAGGATCCTGGTATATGGGACAAAAAATTCAGGGGAGGACCGCGGAAGAGAGAAACCTGAGAAGCTTCGCGAGTTCTCTGCCCTGGACCGTGATCCCTTTGAAGCACAGAGAAAGACAGCGGACCGCCTCCTGGATATCTCTTACGCCGTGGAGGACGCGGATTCCTGCAGTGCCTGCTATGCCTCCCTCGCCCCGGCCATACTCCGGCTGAAGGATGAAGGACTGTATGAGAAGCTGACAGAAAAACTGAACGGAAAGATCGCCATAGGACAGGGTTTTTCGGGGAAGACCGGATGGGCAGGCGTGGGGAACTGCTGTGCGGGTTTCGAAAAATATGTTCCGGGATGCCCCCCGGATGAAGAAGCGGTATATGCGATGCTGCTTGAACTCCTGGACTGACAGACTGATCCATGGAGAAAGATGAATAGTTGATATATACTTGACTGAAAAAGGAAACTTAAAAAGAGAAACCTAAAAGAACATAAAAAAGACCATCTGATCTGTTCCCGGTCCGGGAAGAAGACGGATGGTCTTATCTGTCTGTATTCAATTACCCGACAATGATGAAGGCACTGTAATTTCTGTTGTGCCGGACCAGCTTATTCCGGATCTTTTTCAAAGTGACAAGGTGATACTGTTTGTGTTTTCTTTTGCAGAAATTCCGGTTTCCGTCGCCGGAGTTGGCCACCACCACTTTCCCCTTGCCATTATATCCGGTGACCAGCACCCAGTGGATATTGTTGGAGAAAGGATAACCGTGGACCAGGGCCATGATCATCTTACCGTCATTCAGGGCGGCTTTCATGATCATGGAACATTGGTTTCTGCTGAAGGATCTGGTATTGACCAGGTTGGTCTTTATGTGGTTCTTTTTCATCACCTTCACTGCTTCCCTGGGTTTCAGGGACCGGCAGCGTCTCACGGAACGTCTGGTCTGCTTCAATACTGTGTTGGGGGTTGCCTTGACCCCGTTTAACCGGAGAGCCATAGCGGCTACACAGATCCCGCAGCCATGTCTGGAAGCAGAAGAGTGTTTACCCCAGATCTTATGCTGGTTCCAGATGGGGGTGGCAAATTCACCCTTGGAGATGGTCCCGGGTGTATATCTGATATTGCGGGCTGCTTCATCCCTGAGAATGACCGTGTTCTCTGTTTTCTTCTCTATAGGTTTGACAGGAGGTTTAATTCCGGGAGTTACCGGTTTGATCGTCGGTACTTCCTCCTCCTTTTCTTCCGTTTCAAGATCCGGGTCTTCCTCATCTTCTTCGTCGTAAAGGTCATCCTGAAGATCTTCTTCGGACATCTCCCCGGATGGATTATACGGGGTCTCTTCCGAAACCTGAGGGTCTTCCTGAGCCCGGACATTTACTTTTCCCACAGGGGACAGGCAGCCGAGGACAAGACAGAGGACCATCAGTCCGGCAAGCAAAGTCTTCTTTTGTTTTATTTCTTGTTTCAGACAGAACATTAAAACTACCACCATGTTTTTCTAATGTGTGAAGAAAATGTTAATAATTCTTTAACACACCTCCTAAATATATCATAAACATATGGATTTATCCACAATAAAATACAAATTTTTTTATCAATGGGATTGTTTCCCCCGGATCATGGGACTGCACCAAAGGAGGGATGTTGACATGGGTGACAGCCATGTTGTATTCTTTTTCTGAGAGGAGTGAACCGAAATATGAGTGATCAGTATTTAAAAGAAGACCGGTTCTCAAGGACGGAAATGTTGCTGGGCAGAGCCGGCATGGATGCTCTGTCAGAAGCCAGGGTGGCGGTTTTCGGCGTGGGAGGCGTCGGCGGCTATGTCTGTGAGGCCCTGGCAAGAAGCGGCATCGGGGCAATCGATCTGATCGATTCGGACCGGGTCTGTCTCTCCAATCTCAACCGGCAGATCATTGCCACGGAAAAAACCATAGGGCAGTATAAGGTTGACGCGATGAAGGACAGGATAAAGGAGATCAATCCTGAGACGGTGGTGCGGACATATCCGTGTCTCTTTCTTCCGGATCAGGCAGACCGCTTTCCCTTTGAAGAATACTCTTACGTTGTGGATGCGGTGGACATGGTGACCGCCAAGATCGGACTGGTCTTAAAAGCCCGGGAAGCCGGTGTTCCGATCATCTCCAGTATGGGGGCGGGAAACAAGTTGGATCCTTCTGCCTTCAGAGTGGCTGACCTTTATAAGACAAAGATCTGCCCTCTGGCCAGGGTAATGAGGAGAGAACTTAAGAAAAGAGGTGTAGACAGGCTGAAAGTGGTCTATTCCGAGGAAGAACCTCTCCGGCCTGCCCCGGTGACGGATGAGAAGGGAGAGACTTCGGGATCTGCTCCTGAAGACGGAGTCAAAAAAGCCGGAAGAAGAAGTACACCCGGCAGTGTAGCATTTGTTCCTTCGGTGGCCGGTATGATCCTGGCAGGAGAAGTGATAAAGGATCTGGCATTGAGTAAGCCGGAGTCAGAATAAACGACGAAAGGGTTTAAGGGTACAAGATATGAAAGAATACACATTTGATGTTCAGAAGACAAAAGATGAAGTCATCGCCTGGATCAGGGACTTTTTCGAGAAGAACGGACCGGGCTGCAACGCCATCGTGGGGATCTCAGGCGGAAAAGACAGCTCAGTAGTGGCCGGGCTCTGCGTGGAAGCCCTTGGAAAAGACCGGGTGATCGGTGTCCTGATGCCCTGTGGGGAACAGGCGGATATATCCGCTTCCAGGAAGCTGGTCGACCATCTTGGTATCGCAAATATCGAAGTGAATATCAAAGATTCCGTTGACGGGCTGACCAACGCGATCCTCAATGGGGACCGCAAAGGGATGGAGATCGATCTCACTGCCCAGACAAAGACCAACCTTCCTCCCAGGATCAGGATGGCAACCCTTTATGCCGTGGGGCAGAGCATGAACGGCCGGGTGGCAAACACCTGCAACCTGTCTGAGGACTGGGTGGGCTATTCCACCAGATACGGCGATGCAGCCGGAGATTTCAGTCCCCTGGCCAAGCTGACGGTCCAGGAAGTAAAGCAGATCGGTCATGCCATCGGTCTCCCCTATGAACTGGTGGAGAAGGTCCCGATCGACGGCTTGTACAGTGGGAAGACAGACGAAGATAACCTGGGCTTTACCTACAAGATGCTGGATCATTATATCCGTACGGGAGAGATCGATGACCCGGAGAAAAAGGCCAGGATCGACAGTATGCATGTGAGAAACCTCTTCAAACTGCAGATGTATCCCATGTTTGATCCGGATATCCCGGTAAGGATCTGAGATGATCGGTCGTTAAAATCTGAGTTGATCGGGTATTAAGATCCTGGATGCTCAGGCATTAATACAGATATAAAACAGAAGAAATGAAAAAGAAGAGCTGTCCGCAGGCTGTTAGCCGCGGGCAGCTCTTGGTTTACCTTATCCTTCGGTGATTTCCGTCAATGCTTTCATAAACCCTGATCTCACAGTTATGAGGCTTCGGACGCCAGGCGATCTTCTTCTTCCTGTCCTCCAGATAACCGCAGAGGGCCCGGATGATGCCCCCGTGGCAGGCGATCAGCACATTTTCATAGTCCTTCTGCTCCAGCTCTTTCAGGAAAGAGCTGGTACGCTTTACCATGGAGGGGATGGATTCCACTGTTTTTGGCGGGGGAAAGACTTCCGGAAGAGCCCAGTACAGGGTCATGAAAGGACCCAGAAGCCAGTAATGGCGCTGCTCGTACTTTCCGAAATCCACCTCGATCAGGCGGGGATCGATGATGACTTCCGATTTGTCCACATTTCCTATGATGCCGGCAGTGGTGACTGCCCGGTCCAGGGGGCTTGAGTAAACCGCGTCAAAGACCACATCACCGATCTCTTCCCTCGCTTTTTTTGCCTGCTCTATGCCCGTTTCATTCAGGGGTTCATCCGTGAGTCCCTGCATCAGTTTTCTTTTATTGAGATTTGTCTGTCCGTGCCTGGTGATCCAGATCTTCATCTTATACCGTCTCCCTTGACTGTCTGTTGTTTTTTAGAGAATACCATATTTTCCGGTAAGAATCATCACATTTTTAAGGCATACAGGGCCGGGGGATGCAAGTTCCGGGCGGAAGACAGACAGGTTGTGGACATTATTGCCATATAATGATAAAATTCAAATATCTATGGATTTTAACATGCTTTATCATCATCCGGAGCTGACGGTGGAAGGGCATGGTACCGACGGAGGTCGTAGAAAATGAGAATCATACAGCCTGATGGATATGATAAGGGAGATACTGTTCTATTCATCGGAAGCGAAAAAACAGCTTTGATCGATACAGGGATGGAATACTGTTCCCTGCAGTTGGTGGAAGATCTGCGGAAGGAACTGGAGGACAGACCCCTTGATTATATCCTGCTGACCCATTCCCACTATGATCATGTGGGTGGGCTTCCCGCCCTCAGGCACGCATGGCCGCAGGCGAAGGTATGTGCCCATCCCCATGCTGCCGGGATCCTGTCCAAGGAGTCGGTCAGGCAGTTTATGATGAAAATGTCGAAGAAGAATTATGAGGAAGTGGGGGCCGGGCACGAAGCTGCAGGCTATCCTCTGGAAGACTACAGGATCGATGTGGAACTGACGGAAGGGATGAAGATCGATCTGGGGGACGTGAGGTTCAGGGTCATTGAAACACCTGGCCATACCAAATGTTCAGTATCTTTCTATGATGAGATCAATCAGATCCTGTTTGCTTCGGAAAGCTCGGGGATCGCCAATGTGGACGATCGTTTATCTGTGGAGCCCACTTTTCTTTCAAGCTATGTACAGTCCGTGGAATCCATCGGCAAACTGAAATCCCTGCCGGTGAAACAGATCCTGCAGTCACACCGCGACATGAGTACCATGACGGATCCGTCATCCTATCTTGAACGGGCTGAGATGCAGTTTCATCTGACGAAGGACATTATCCTGGCCATGTACCGTAATGGCCTGGAGATGGACCGGATCCTGAAGATCTACACGGATATCTACGCGTCCCGTGCCGTTGGCCAGCCCATCTTCGCTTTTCTGGTCAATGCCGAAGGAGCCATAAAGACAGTGATCCGTGAAAGTGAAGCGGGACTGATCCCATAGAGGGCGGTCCCTGCCGGAATAAACAGCAGCAAATGATTTATATTAATAGTCTTTACTGATAATGGAGAGGAAAAATGAAAAGAAAGGAATTAAAAAGCAGAGCGAAAAAGGTGGTCAAAAGCCATTACTGGATATTGCTTCTGGCCTGTCTTGTGGCATCGGT
>CAJGDH010000130.1 GCA_904502145.1 uncultured Eubacterium sp. | reverse complement strand
AGTTCCAACTGGCAGGGGTTCACTTTCCGGTGCACTCTCAGAGCTATAGCGGAAATCGCTATCGGTCTGTTCTTATATGAGTTTACCAGGCGCTGTATGGAATCAGATATTCTGAAAAACAGAAAAAAACGCCTTGGTCTTACCCTGCTGGAGCTTTTTTCCTTCGTGTGGTTCACAGGTTATGCATTCAGCAGATTGCCGAAAGCCTATGAAGTCTGGGTTATCCCGGCAGTTATGGTCATGATTGGCGTTGCATTTTCGAAGGCCGCATACGGCAGTGATCTTTTCGATAACCCGGTCTGTTATTTCCTGGGGAAACTAAGCCTTCCTATATATCTTGGTCAGTTGGGCGCGATTTATATCCATCGTTTCTATCTGTCGAAGGGAGCCTATTCACTATCTCAGAAATGTATCATAGAAGTGATCATAGTATCTGTCATCGCTCTGATAATCATGGGTGCAGATACTATGTGGAAGAGATATTCCCGGCATTAACCGTTAAATAAAGTGTATAGATATAGATAAAGAGGCTGTCCGCCCGGGACAGCCTCTTACTTATTTCTCTGCCATGATTTTGTGGCAGGAACTTTCTTATTCAGCGGCAAGATATTCGTTGATCGCCTTGAGGACAGCATCAGCGTCCATGCCATGTACCATGCATGCCTCTTCCAGGGATTCCATCGCGGAAGCCGGGCATCCGACACAATGCATGCCTGCGCCCATAAGGATACCTGCAATGCCCATATCCATCTGGAGCATTTCGCCGATCAATGTCTTCTTTGTAACCTGAGCAGCCATATCAATCTACCTCCTCTGTTCATTCTGTCTTATCTCAGACCTGTTAAGTCAAATCTAAGTGAGTATAATACATCCTCGGAAAAAAAGCAAGGGTAATCTTCCCGGTCTATTTATCCATCTCTCTCAGGAGATTGATCAGCTCGATGGCACCGAGGGCACATTCATATCCCTTGTTGCCTGCCTTGGAGCCGGCACGCTCGATGGCCTGTTCGATGTTCTCCGTGGTGATCACGCCGAACATTACCGGGATCTTTGCTTTCAGGCTGACCTGGGCGATACCTTTTGCAGATTCGTTGCAGACCAGATCGTAGTGGCTGGTTGAGCCGCGGATCACGGAACCAAGGGCGATGATGGCATCATACTTGCCGGAATCTGCCATCTTCTGGCAGATCAGGGGAAGCTCGAATGCGCCGGGAACCCAGGCCACATCGATGTTTTCCTCTTTGATGCCGTGACGTACCAGCCCGTCGATGGCACCGCCGAGAAGCTTGCTTACGATAAACTCATTAAATCTGGGGCACACGATACCGATCCGTTCGTTTCCGCCTACCACTTTGCCTTCCAATACGTTTACTCCCATGATAAATCCTCCTGTTTTTTTTGTTTGGGTATTCTTGGTAAATGTTCTTTAATAATCCGTAATGTGTCCCATCTTCTCCTGTTTGGTCTTCAGGTAGAAGAGGTCATCGGAGTTAGGTTCGATCTGGATGGGTACCCTCTCCACGATCTCGATGCCGTAGCCGGACAGACCGATCAGCTTCAGGGGGTTGTTGGTCATCAGACGAAGCTGTCTCACCCCGAGATCCGCCAGGATCTGCGCGCCGATCCCGTAGTCACGAAGATCCTCCGGGAATCCCAGCGCCAGATTGGCCTCCACGGTATCCATGCCCTGATCCTGAAGCTCGTAGGCTCTCAGTTTGTTGATCAGGCCGATCCCGCGGCCTTCCTGCCTCATATAAAGGAGAACTCCTCTTCCTTCCGCCTCGATCATCTTCAGCGCGGCGGCAAGCTGCTGGCCGCAGTCACAGCGGCGGGAGCCGAAGCTGTCCCCGGTAAGACATTCCGAGTGAACGCGGCACAGGACCGGTTTTCCGTCGGACACATCCCCCTTGACCAGGGCTACATGATGCTCTCCGGTCAGTTTATTGACAAAACCGATGATCCGGAAATGGCCGAATTTGGAGGGGAAGTTGGCATCCGCCTCACGGCTGACAAAATTCTCGGTTCTCCTCCGGTATTCGATGAGATCTTCGATGGATACGATCTTCAGATCAAATTCACTGGCGAAATCAAACAACTCCTGCCCTTTTGCGATGGATCCCTCGCTGTTCAGGATCACACTGCGCAGTGCCACAGGACCGCAGTCCGCCATCCTGGACAGGTCCACGGAGGCCTCGGTAAAACCGGAACGCTTCAAAACTCCTCCGTTCTGGGCCACCTTGGGGCACATGTTTCCGGGGCGCCGGAAATCCGTGGCGGTGGAAGTTTCCTCCGCAACTTTCTTCACGGTCATAGCCCGGTCATGAGCAGAGAATCCGTTGGTGACACCCATGGCGTCGATGGTGGTGGTCGCCACTGCCGCATACTGTTCACGGCTCTCCCAGATCAGTTCCTCCAGGCCCAGCCTTCTGGCCACTTTTTCACTCATGGGGATGGCCAGGGTTCCCTTGGCATTGGTCATCATGAAGTTGACCGCCACCGCGGTCACCTTGCCGGCTGCCATCACCAGGGCTCCGGTGCTCTCCGCCGTCCGGTCGTCCACCACAACTACCATGTTGCCGGCTTTGATCTCCTCCACGACTTCCTCCACCGTATTGAACTCACAGGCCATCTCATCTTCGATGATATAGAAATCTCCCATTTTATCCTCCTGTTTCTATCTCTTCCATGGGCACCCTTTGGCGGGTGCGGCTCCCGGTCCGGCTAAAAGCCGTGCTTTGCCAGGAATTCCATGGTGATCTTCGATTCATTATTCTCCTCTTCCGCCTGGAAATGGAGCAGCTTTTCCACATATTTCCCCACCATATCTGTCTCCAGGTTCACTGTGTCCCCCGGCTTTTTGGTCAGGAGGGTGGTATTTGAACCGGTGTGGGGAATGACGGATACGGAAAAACCGGAGGCGTCGACCGCCGCCACGGTAAGACTGATTCCGTCGATCGTTATGGACCCCTTGTCCACGATATATTTCAAAAGATCTCTGGACGTATTTACTACGATCCAGATGGCATTGTCATCCCGGGTCATGGAGGTGATCACCCCCGTGCCGTCGATATGTCCCGCCACCATATGGCCGCCGAATCTTCCGTCCGCCGCCATGGCTCTTTCCAGGTTGACCCGGCTCCCGCTCTTCAGGTCCCCGAGGTTGGTCCGGCGGAGGGTTTCATGCATGACATCCACACTGTAGCTGTTCTTGTCGAAGGAAGTTACCGTCAGACAGACCCCGTTGGTGCAGATACTGTCACCCAGATGGATATCCTCCATGATCTTTTGTGCTTCCACGGTGATGATGGCTGATTTCGCGCCCTTTTTTATGGACCGGACCGTGCCCATCTCCTCAACTATTCCAGTAAACATGGTCAATGCCTCTCTTTCTTTATCCCGGGGACCGGTTAAGCGTCCCCTCTGTATTTAATCCTGCCCATACAGGCCGGTTCATCGTATTCTGTAGGTGATCATCAGGTCCTCCCCGAATTCCTCCACGGAGAGCTTCTCGAACATCCAGGCCTGGTCAGCCCTGTCCTTTCCGCGGCCTTCCACCGGAGATTTTGCCAGGGCTCCGCCGAAGATCTTCGGAGCGATAAAGCAATATGCTTTCTGCACGATCCCGGCTTTCAGGGCACTTTCATTCAAGGTTCCGCCGCCTTCCAGCAGGATCCCGTCGATCTTTCTCTCCCCCAGCTCATCCATCAGCAGATCAAGGTCCAGGGATTCTCCCTTTTTCGGGAGAGGGATCACTTCAGCGCCTGCCTTAGTGAGGGCGACCCTCTTATCCGGATCCGCGCCTTCCACACAGGCAACGATCAGAGGAGCTTCGGCTGCTGTCCTGACCAGTACGGAATCCATAGGTATCCGCAGTCGGCTGTCACAGACGATACGGACCGGGTTTCTTCCTCCCTCCATACGGCAGGTCAGGGAAGGATCATCCGCCAGTACGGTACCGATCCCCACCATGATCCCTTTGTAATGGTTCCGCAGTTTCTGTACATGAGCCCTTGCTTCCTCCCCGGTCACCCACCGGGAATGGCCGGTATGGCAGGCGATCTTCCCATCCATGGTCATGGCATATTTCATGGCGACATAAGGTCTGCCGGTCCGGATAAAGTGGAAGAACACATCGTTGATGGCATCACACTCCTCCTTCAGGAAATGGGTGATCACCTCGATACCATGCTCTCTCAGCTGTTGAAAACCCTTCCCCGCAACCTTGGGGTTGGGGTCATCCGATCCCACCACCACCCTGGCGATCTTCTCCTCAATGATCGCCTCCGTACATGGCGGGGTCTTGCCGTAGTGGCAGCAGGGTTCAAGGGTGACATAGATCGTACTTCCTGCCAGATCATTGCCCGCTGCCCTGGCATGGGCAATGGCATTTCTCTCCGCATGGAGCTGCCCGTAGCATTCGTGCCAGCCTTCCCCAAGGATCTCTCCATCCCTGACGATGACCGCCCCCACCAGGGGGTTGGGATTCACATGACCGCTGCCACGCTTTGCCAGGGAGATGGCCCGGCGCATATATTTTTCTTCTGGTCCAAATCTATCCATATCGTCTCCTCCTGATCCCCCGGTCCATGTCGGCATTAACCTTAACGACATGGGCCATGCCTATACGGGCCATGTCGGTACGGGCCATGCCGACAGATTCGAGAGCTTCGTCTAAATACAAAAACCCCGAGACAGTCGTCCCGGGGCAAAATATATCTTTTCGACGCAAATGGCAACCTCCATGACGGAAAAACCATCTGCAGACATTTATCTCTTCTCTCATCCGGACTATACCGTCGGCTCCGGAATCTCACCGGATCGTGCCATAAGGCTCGCGGGCTCACACCAAAGACCTGGCTTCGATGTACACCGCCGGTCAGGAATCTCACCCTGCCCCGAAGATCATATTCTGTTACCAATTCATTGTAACGCATTCACAGCCTTAGTACAAGACCTTTTTTCCGGGAGGCGGTCCCCGGCAGACCTTCTATCTCTTCCTGTCCGGATCGGAGCTTCCCCCTCCTTTGGATGGCTTGTTCTCTTTCTCCGTCTCATATTTCCAGGAATAGATGCTGGTAGGTGCTTTTTTCTGATTGCGGCGGTAGGCCTGGAAACGCTCATCCGCGGTGGAAGCAGACCGGTTGCTGCCGGTTCCGGTCCGGTTTGTGCTGCTGTTACTGCTGTATCGGTTCGTACTGCTGCTGCCATAGCGGTTCGTACTATTGCTGCCGTAACGATTTGTATTGCTGCTGTAACGGTTGGAACTTCCACTGCTGTAGCGGCCCGCACTGCTGCTGCCATACCGATTCGTATTATTCCCGTAACGGCTGTTTCCCGTTCCGTAGCGGTTTGTACTGTTGTTACTGCTGTATCGGTTTCCCGAACCCGGCGTGGTCTGCTGCTTCTTAGCCGCCTCTTCCTCCGGTTTTATTGCCTGTGAACTGCCTTTCGGCTTATGCGATAAGCTGTTTTTCATGGTCAGCCCCCTGCCGGTCCTGCGGGAAGCTGCCGTTTTTTTGCTCT
>CAJGDH010000129.1 GCA_904502145.1 uncultured Eubacterium sp. | reverse complement strand
TTTTCCACGATTTTTTCTATGCGATTTCCACGAGAATTCAGTCTGATTGTTCATTTTGCAAAAAAGAAGGACACCTCCCGAAGATCTTTCGCTCTCCGATCCGATGTCCTCTTTAGATCAATTCAGATCAATTTTCGATGGGGGATTCATTTCCTGCCATGGCCGCAGCCTCCTGCCGGCTGTATCCCATCTCTGCCATGGCTTCCAGATAATTGTCGATTATCCCTCTGGCAATGTCCCGGCGCAGTGCCGAGATCACTGCTTCGTCCGTGGTTACACACCGGCCGCTGGTCCGGCTTGTGACCGTCAGTCCGTCCTGATCCAGAGAAGCCAGGGCTCTCTGCATCGTGTTGGGGTTGACACCGGCCTCCTTGGCCAGGTCCCGGACGCTGGGCAGTCGTTCGCCGGTACCGTAACGGCCGGTGACGATCTGCTTACCCAGCTGTTCCTTAAGCTGAACCCAGATAGGACGGTCTTCATTTAATTTCCAGATCATAATACCATCTCCTTTTCCGGATCCATTTTTTATTCAAGATTAAGTTTTTTGGTCAGCAGCAATTCAGTACCAACATGATAGATCACTACCTGAAGAATATTAACAATAAGGCTTGCTGTCAGCACGGCGAAGGATGGTCCCCCGGAGGCATTGAACATCCAGGCCGGTCCTGTTGCCGGTGTTGTGGCGAGAAGTCCCATGGCTCCTAAAGGCGCCAGAACTACCGTACTGATGACGACGGAAATGCCCAGATAAGCCAGAATGGACATCAGAAAACGGTTCTTATTGCTCAGCTGACCGAAAGCCATTGCCAGATAAGCGTGGTAAATACTTCCCAGCAGCTCGGTGATCCCCATGATGAACCAGAAGAGTATCCACCCGGTATTCCTGAGGGGGTTCGCGCCATAGTACTGAACGAAAGAATTCCACAGCCGGCCCAGGAGCTCCGTAAAGCTGTAGGCCTCGGCTCCGTTTGCGGAATAGCCGATGAACCCGAGGGTAACAAACAGGATAATACAGATAACGGTAACAAGAGTGCTGATAGCGGAAATGATCACCGCGCTCAGTGCTTTAGAGATGATCAGGGATCTGGAGGATACCGGAAGAGTGAACATCAGATACCCTTCATCCTTCAGAAGACCGTTCCAGAATCTCTGGATCACCACGATGATATTCAGGACAAAAACCGCCGCGAATACTCCGAAAAGAACCATTCCCATGATGACCAGGCTTACATTTCCCCCGGAGCTGACAAACGGGGCCTCCTCTCCGCCTGAGAAAAAGATCAGCCGGATACTGAACAGGATACTAGCCACGATCAGGGCTATCCACAGTGGGAGCATGGTCTTGAGCATGGACTTCAGATCATATTTCATCAATTTACCCAACATTTCACTCACCTCCTTTATATACGGATGCATGGAACATATCCCGGAACTGCTGGTCGATGGACTTGCCGTTCTCCTCCCTGAGGTCGTCTACATAGGCATGTTTCAGGATCTGGCCTTCGTGAATGAAGATGACCTGATCGAGGACCTTTTCGATATCGGCGATAAGGTGTGTGGAGATCAGGATGGTTCCTTCTTCATTATAATTATTGATGATGGTTTCCAGGATGTAATCCCTTGCGGCGGGATCCACACCGGCGATGGGTTCGTCCAGCAGATAAAGCTGGGCCTGTCTGCTCATGACCAGGATGAGCTGGACTTTCTCTTTATTTCCCTTGGAAAGCTTCTTCATCTTCTCTTTCAGGGGAATATTAAGAAGGCCGCACATATGCTCCGCCTTTACCCGGTCAAAATCTTCATAGAAATCTTCAAAGAGATTCAGAAGATCATTGATGGTCATCCAGTCGGCAAAATACATCTTATCCGGAAGGTAGCTGACGATGGACTTGCTGTATGGTCCCGGCTTCTCCCCATCGATGAGGATCTCTCCCTCCGTAGGTGTCAGAAGGCCGTTCAGCAGCTTGATCAAAGTGGTCTTTCCGGAACCGTTGGGTCCCAGAAGTCCGATGATATGCCCCCTCTCCAAAGTAAGGTTCACATCACTAAGTGCGGGATTGCTGCCGTACTTTTTTGAAAGATGTGTGCAGGTTACAAGATTCTCCATGATTACCCCTCCTTCATAATTTATATGAAATAAGATAAATAATAATTTTTATATACTATTGTATTAGTTGCTTAATACAATAGTATAATAATACGGAGTAAATGTCTTGTCAACCCCCTTTTCAAAAAAAGTTTACATGGATCACCGTATTGTGTTTTCGGGGAAAGCCCGATTGTGCTATAATACATCAGACGGAGCCGATCTCCGTCCGAGAACCTTTTCAGGAGGACCCTATGAAAAACTATAAGATAAATAACGGTGTCATCCTTTCTTTCCGGGATGGCGATATCGTGACAGAAGCCAGGACCATCTATGTCCGGGAAGGAAAGATCACATTTTCCCCCTTCGGGGAAGATGAATCCTACGAAACCGTCGATGCTTCCCGCAGGCTGATCATGCCGGGCCTGGTCAATATGCACACCCACGCCTACATGACCATGATGAGAAATTATGCGGATGATGTCCCGTTTCAGGAATGGCTTTTCAACCGGGTAATGCCGGTGGAGGACAACCTGCCCAAAGAGGCGGCTTACTGGACCTCCATGCTGGGTTATCTGGAGATGATCAGCACCGGGACCACCTGTTTCGTGGATATGCACATGTATCATCGCCAGCCTCCTCTTGCGGCAAAAGATGCCGGGATCAGGGCCTATTTCGGAAGAGGACTGGTGGGGGATGACCTCTGCAAAGACGGCTACAGCCGATACAGCGAGGCCTTGGAGGAGAAGAAGGAGTTCGAATCGGACACGCTGAACTTCATCCTTGCCCCCCACGCCATCTACACCTGTTCCCCACGCCTCCTGCAGCAGGTGGCAGAAGCCGCAAAGGAACATGGAATGCTGAAAGAGATCCATCTGTCCGAAAGTCTGACGGAGGTGGAGGACTGCCTGAAGAATCACGGCAAGACCCCCGTGCAGCTTCTCTCCGACCTGGGATTCCTGGATGAGGAGACTATTCTGGCCCACTGTGTGCAGATGCGGGATAATGATCTGGATATCCTGAAGAATTCCGGAGCTTCCGTGGTCACCAATGTGGCCAGCAACGCTAAGCTGGGCAACGGGATCGCCCCCATCAGCCAGATGAAGGAGAAGGGGATCAACGTCTGCGTGGGAACCGACGGTGCAGCCAGCAACAATACTCTGAACATGTTCCGGGAGATGGGCCTGTTATCCCTGATGCACAAAGCCCACACCAGGGACTGTCTGGCCATCCCTTCAGACTATATTGTAAAAGCTGCCACATTCAATGCTTCCCGGGCTCTGAAGAACCCGGCCATCGGCAATATCACGGAAGGCGCGGCGGCGGACCTGATCTTCATCGATCTTGACGCGCCCTCTCTCTTCCCCAACAACAACCTCTCCTCGGCCCTGTGCTACTCGGCAAACGGGTCAGAGGTGGACTCCGTGATGATCAACGGAAGATTTGTGATGAGAAAGCGGGAGCTGCTGACCATAGATAAGGAAAGAGTATACTACGAGGTCGGGAAGATCGTGGATACGAATCTCTGATCCCACCGTGATCTCACTGATAGAACGGAGAATTAACTAAATTAGAAGGAGAATCCTATATGAGCATCATCAAAGATCCCTCCCTGGCACCGGCCGGGATGACAAAGATCCAGTGGGTACGGTCCCATATGCCTGCCCTGTCGGAGATCGAAAAACAATTTGAAAAAGAACAGCCCTTCAAAGGACTTCGGATCGCAGTATCCGTTCACCTGGAAGCAAAAACCTCCAACCTCGGCCTGGTCCTGAAAAAAGGCGGTGCCGAAGTCTATCTCACCGGCTGCAATCCCCTGTCCACCCAGGATGATGTGGCTGCTGCCGTATCCCAGATGGGTGTCGAAACCTATGGCATCTACGGGGTAAATGAACAGGAATACGAAGATCTGCTGGCGGAGACCTTAAGCTGCCATCCCCACCTGATCGTGGATGACGGCGGGGACCTGATCAACCTGCTGGGCGGAAGATGTAAGGAGTACGGAGATCAGCTGATCGGCGGCTGTGAAGAGACCACCACCGGGATCATCCGTCTGAAAGCAAGAGAGAGGGAGGGCGTCCTCCCCTGCCCCATGATGGCAGTAAACGACGCAAAGGCAAAACATTATTATGACAACAAGTACGGTACCGGACAGTCCGTCTGGACCGCCATCATGGATACCACCAACCTTATCGTCGCCGGCAAGACCGTGGTTGTGGCCGGTTACGGCTGGTGCGGAAAAGGTGTGGCCATGCGGGCAAAGGGCATGGGGGCCAACGTCATCGTAACGGAGATCGACCCCTTTAAGGCTCTCGATGCCACCATGGACGGTTTCCGGATCATGAAGATGGATGACGCGGCAAAACTGGGGGATTTCTTTGTCACCGTCACCGGCTGCAAAGACGTGATCGTGGAAAGACATTTCCGGGAAATGAAAGACAATGCCATCCTCTGCAACGCGGGCCATTTTGACTGTGAGATCGACGTGGCAAGGCTGAGGGAGATCGCTGTCTCCTCAAAGGTACAGCGGCACAACATCATGGGATATACTTTAGAGAACGGAAAAACTCTGAATGTCCTGGGTGAGGGCAGGCTGGTGAACCTTGCCTGCGGTATGGGACATCCGGCAGAGATCATGGACATGTCCTTTGCCGTTCAGGCCTTAAGCCTCAAGTGGCTGGCGGATCACAGAAATGAACTGGAGACAAAGGTCTACCAGGTTCCGGATTCCATCGATGATATCATCGGCCGTTACAAGCTGGCTGCCATGAACCTCTCCATCGACGAGCTGACGGAAGAACAGAAGGCTTATCTGTCCGGCTGGGCAGTTTGAGACGAGCGGCAGACAGCAGGAAAACAGGCTTTATCTGAACAGGATCTGCTGAAATAAAGAAAACCCCTTTCTCTTTTCGGAGAAAGGGGTAAATTTTTTTGTCAGATATTAAGTTGTGGATACTTTAGACCTACACGCTGCAGACGGCAGTAACCAGAGCGATCTTCATCATATCGTTGAAGCCTTCCCTGATCTCTTCCGGAGAAAGCATCTCACCGGTAGAGATATGGTCGGAGATACTCAGGATGGAAAGGGCTCTCTTCTTGTTCGCTTCCGCGCACAGGTAAAGTCCCGCTGTTTCCATCTCCACGGAAAGAAGGCCTTTGGCTTTTGCCCTCTCCAGGGCACTGGCATCCGGATTGTAGAAATAATCCGTGGTAAAGATCGTTCCCACATCCACCGGAACCTCCAGGATCTCCGCCGCGATCTGCGAGATCTGGAGAAGCTTCTTATCTGCGGCCGGCTTATAGGTCAGGTCTTTTCCGAAAACATGGACACAGGAAGAGTTCGTCACTGTCTTCTCGGCGATGACCACGTCCTTGAGTTTCACATCCTCCTGGAGGGCACCTGAAGAACCCACGCGGATGATGGTCTCCACCCCGAAGAAGTTGTAGAGCTCATGGGCATAGATAACCATGGAAGGGATTCCCATACCTGATCCCATCACGGAAACTT
>CAJGDH010000128.1 GCA_904502145.1 uncultured Eubacterium sp. | reverse complement strand
GTTCAGATCCAGAAGCCAGTCCGCATTGTTGACGAGCAATGCCTTGCCGTCGGAAAAATCGATGAAACGGCTCATTTGTTTCCGGAAACATTCTATATTATGGTCGATGGTTTCTTTTGTCATCATCTGGCGCATGTCCGTACGTCCGGAAGGATCACCGATCATACCGGTTCCTCCACCCAGAAGGGCGATCGGTTTATTCCCGGCCATCTGGAGACGCTTCATCAGACACAGTGCCATAAAATGTCCTACATGAAGACTGTCTGCGGTGGGATCAAATCCGATATAGAAGGTTGCCTCTCCGGCATTGATCATCTTTCTGATCTCCTCTTCATTTGTCACCTGGGCAATCAACCCTCTTGCAACCAGTTCTTCATAAACTCCCATTTTTCTATACCTCTTTCTATAATTGATAATGCAACTAATTGTAAGGAATAAATATCAATTTGTCAATGTTTTTCTGAATCAGGTTCTCGATCTTCTCCCAGACGTACACCAGGATAAATCCACCGGTATTCCTCCTCTTCTGGAAATAGACCGGGTTGCTTTCCGTGTTCTTCTGGGGAAACATATAATTCATCAATTCAGACAAGTCTGCCCACTTCAGCCTTTGCCTGTCTCCTGCCCAGGATCGGGTGGCGGAATCCGTGAAGACAACCTTTCCCTGCCTGTCGTATCCCAGCATGATCATCGTATGATAGGATCCGGCATATTTTTTGTCATTGAAACTAACCGGCAGATTCTTTTTATACCGGATCCTGCTGGTTTCGAATATCACCGGGTTGCCGGAACGCAGATGACGGTCAATCACATCCATGGCCGTCTTTCTCTCAAAATGCATCACATAATTGCATTGAATGGATTCCTTCTTCAGGATCTGACTGATTCCATACAGGGTTACCGGCATCTGCCTGGACACGGGTTTTGAATAGTTTTTTTCGTAATCCCACCTGGGAAGGTACTCCTTCTCCACAATCCGGATCGTATCCTGGGGCATGAAGCCTGCCTTGCTCCTGCGCATGGCAGCAAGCACCGAAGTCAGGGAGCAGCAGGCACACCCATGCATCCTCATGTAATCACTGTAATCACCATAGATCATGGCATTCTGCTGGAATACGGGGTAGATTCTTTTGTTTCCCTCCAGGTTATGAACCCTGACATGCAGACAGGGCTGATTCAGCAGAGAAAAAATCTCCTCTCCGTATTCCAGATAATAAGAGTGATTATGCTTCTTAAGATATAAATCTATCATCATAATTAATATTTAAATACGGCAACACCATAAGCAGGCAGGTCATAGGCGATGGAGAATTCTTTGCCGTCGCACTCCTGCTTGATGGGTTTGTAGACTTCGGGTCTCTCAGCTCCGCTGCCGCCGAAATCCTTGGAATCACTATTTAATACCAGGGTATGTTTTCTCTGGCAGGTGGTTCCGACCCTGTAATCCGGACGGGCGATCGGGGTGAAATTGCAGACAAAGAGAAGATTGTTCCTCCCATTCTCCGAATGTCTGGTAAAGGAGAAGATACTGCGGTCACCGTCGTTAGCGTTGATCCACTCGAATCCTTCCGGAATGGTATCCGCATCATAGAGACACTTGTTTTTTGTGTATAAATGAGCCAGATGACGGACGAAGTTCTGCAGGTTGCGGTTGTTGTCCTCCTGGAGAAGGAACCAATCCAGCTCCCTTGCCTCACTCCATTCACGGTGCTGCCCGAAATCCTGTCCCATGAAAAGAAGTTTCTTTCCCGGATGTCCGAGCATAAATGCATACCCCACCATAAGGTTTTTGAACTTGTCATCCGGATATCCGGGCATCTTCTCCAGCATGGAGCATTTCAGATGAACCACCTCGTCATGGGAAAGTACCAGCATATAATTTTCCGCATAGGCATACATCATGGCAAAGGTCATCTTGTTATGGTTGAACTTCCGGAAATAGGGATCGAGTTTCATGTACTCCAGGAAGTCATGCATCCATCCCATATTCCATTTGATGCTGAATTCCAGTCCGCCGTACTCGGCTTTATCCGTAACCTTGGGCCATGCGGTGGATTCCTCGGCGATGGTGAGGACCCCCGGATTCCTCTTCTTGATGATGCTGTTGAGATGCTTGAAGAAGTCGATGGCTTCGAGGTTCTCGTTTCCGCCGTGTTCATTGGGAACCCAGTTTCCGCCTTCACGGCCGTAATCCAGGTAGAGCATGGATGCCACGGCATCCACCCTGAGTCCGTCGATGTGGAATTTCTCCACCCAGTAGAGGGCATTGCAGATCAGGAAATTGCGGACCTCGTTCTTGCCAAAGTCAAAGACCATGGTTCCCCAGTCGGGATGCTCACCCTTCCTGGGATCGGCATATTCATAAAGAGGAGTGCCGTCGAAGCGGGCGAGGCCGAAGGTATCTCTCGGGAAATGTGCGGGAACCCAGTCCAGGATGATCCCGATATTCTTCTGGTGGAGATAATCCACAAAGTACTGGAAATCTTCCGGAGTTCCGTAGCGGGATGTGGGCGCGAAGTAACTGGTTACCTGATATCCCCAGGAACCGTCAAAAGGATGCTCCGCGATGCCCATGAGCTCAACATGGGTATAGCCCATATCCTTCACGTAATCCGCCAGCCTGTGTGCCGCCTCGCGGTAATTGTAGAAACCTGTCTCATTCTCCGGATCCTGGACGGGATGTTTCATCCATGAGCCCAGATGGACTTCGTAGACGAAGATGGGGCTCTTCTTTTCGTCAAATTTCTCCCGTTTTGTCATCCAGCGCTTATCGTTCCACTTCAGATTGGAGATATCGGCTACAATGGAAGCATTGTTGGGCCTTAATTCCGCCTGTACCCCAAAGGGGTCAGACTTCAGTACAGGCTCACCTTTCTTAGGCCTTACACAATATTTATAGATCTCTCCGGGCTTCATCCCCGGAACAAATGTCTGATAAATTCCCATGGGTTCCACCCTCTCCATGGGGTTGGCCCTGGAATCCCAGTCGTTGAAATTACCCACAAGGGATACGGCTTTAGCGTTGGGTGCCCAGACTGCGAAATAAATGCCTTCCTGGCCTCCCTGAACGTCCGGGTGCGCACCGAGTTTTTCATACAGGTCATAATGTGTTCCCTGTCCGAAAAGATACTGGTCGTATTCTGTGATCACTCTTGTATTCTCCATCTGATTTACCTCCCCTATACTATGCCCCAGGGCGCCGCGGCGCGGTTTTCTAACCGGTTCCGGCGGCCTGAGCCTGTAATTCAGATCATATATGATATAGTATACCACAGTTTGGAATGCCTTGGGCAGCCAAATGACAAAAAAGAAAAAACTCCGCCCGGATAGACCAGGAGTCATTCCGGAACGGAGTCATATACAGGTATAAATTCTTAGGAAATGATATGATCAGGCACTGATCATTCTACGATCACCTTGATCCAGCCTTCGGGAGCTTCGATCTCACCCATCTGGATGCCGGTCAGGGTCTCATAAAGTTTACGGGTGACAGGGCCCATGCCCTCCATTCCGCTCGGGAAGCTGATCTCTTCACCTGTTGCCGGGTTCACAACCTTGCCCACCGGGGAGATGACTGCTGCAGTACCGCAAAGACCACACTCGGCGAAATCCTTCACCTCATCAAAGGCTACTTCCCTGTGCTCAACGGTAAGGCCAAGGTAATGCTCAGCCACATACATAAGAGAACGACGGGTGATGGACGGCAGGATACTGCCGGATTTCGGGGTGACGAATTTTCCGTCTTTGGTAATGAAGATAAAGTTCGCACCGCCGGTCTCCTCCACCTTTGTCCTGGTCTGAGGATCAAGATACATATTCTCATCATAGCCCTGTGCATGGGCGTCAGTGATGGCATGAAGACTCATGGCATAGTTCAGGCCGGCCTTGATGTCTCCGGTCCCGTGGGGGGCTGCCCTGTCCACGTCACTGACACGGATGGTGAGGGGTTTTACCCCGCCCTTGAAATATGGGCCTACCGGTGTGACAAAAATACGGAACTCATACTCATCCGCCGGTTTAACCCCGATCACGGGATTGCTGCCATACATGTAGGGGCGGATATATAAAGTGGCTCCTGAACCAAAGGGAGGTACAAAGGCTGCATTTGCTTCCACAACTTTCACCACTGCCTCGATGAATTTCTCCTCAGGATAGACCGGCATGACCAGACGTCTGCAGGAATCAACCATCCGGCTTGCATTTAAATCCGGGCGGAAGCAGACGATCTTCCCGTCCTTCGTGGTGTAGGCCTTGAGGCCCTCGAAACAGGTCTGTGCATACTGGAGCACACCGGCACACTCGGAGATGGTCACGGTGGAATCCTTAGTCAGTTCACCGTCATCCCATTTTCCATCCTTAAATCTTGATACGAAACGATAATCTGTGGGTATATAGGCAAAGCCCAGGTTGCCCCAGTCGATATTCTTCTTCTCCACTTTTCATTCTCCCTTCATATAATATGAAAGTTTCTTCTCACTTTCTTTCGTTTTTTAGTATAACACAATCCCGGTATATTTGTCACCTGAATATACCGGGATTTCTCTTTTCTTGTATTTGATTACCTGATCATGACCTGCTATACGGAGTTCATCAGTCCGGGTCCACCAGCAGGAATCCTCCGCAGTAGTCCCAGGTGGTATAGTAGGGATAGGTCAGATTGGATCCTGATTTTTTCGTGGTCTTGAACAGATATCCGCAGACATCACTCAGGTCCACCACCTTGATCCTGCCCATGTTGCCGAAGGTCTCCGGCCGGTCCGCGGAATCCGCCACGATCACCTTGTAGCGGTCGGTCATGCCCAGGAGGGCCATGGTATGTCTTCCCTTGGTCCAGCGGCCGTTATTGGTCCCGTCGTACCGCTTCGCACCAACCGTGATCACAACAGGCTTGCCCGTAAGGAGATGGTCCCTGATCTGTTTGAGGACGGCCGGACGGCTGTATGTCCTCACATACTTGCTTTTTATCCCGTTATCCGCCAGCACCTGCTGGACACCATAGAGAGAAAGAGGTCTCTGGCCTGCATCCGTTTTGGAATAGTTTTTGTTCCAGTTTTTGAATCCCAGGGCATTGAACTCCAGATTCTCAACAGTGTTTACCGGAGTCTGGGCATCGGCAAGATATCCGCTTAAGATCGTGGTTGTGGCACAGGCGGCACAGCCATGGTTACTGATAAACTTCTTGACATTGTAGTTTATCACCACCGGTTCCGGCTGAGGCGGTTCAGGGGGTTGCGGATCATCGGGACCGGGGGTGTCCCCTCCCTGGTCCTCCGTGGACCCTGAAGCTTCTGTCGTGCCTTCCTCCGCCGTGGATTCAGAGGATGATCCTGTCACATCCCCGGCCTCCGTGGTGGGTTCTGTCTCTTCAGTTGCCTCCGTGGCCGTGCTTTCAGGATCGATCCGGCTGATGTTTTTCTTAAATCCGTTAACCGATGTCTGGTGAAAGACCGTGTATATCCTGTAACCGTCACCCACAAAGATCCTCTGCTGATACTGTTCCCCCTTCGTTTTGCTCATGAGATCCGTAGAGGGTGTCACGATATCTCCTTTATTCTTGACGATCACATAACACTGATAAGTGTACCCGTCTGCCCTGGCCCGGGCATAGGCCGCGCCATGGGCCAGGCCCCGGCACAACCCGGTCTTCTCGTCCACGGACAGGACAGTAGTGTCAGAGCT
>CAJGDH010000127.1 GCA_904502145.1 uncultured Eubacterium sp. | reverse complement strand
CATCCAGCTTGCCTTTTGCACTTGGCGGGAGCATCACGTCTTTATTGAATACATAACCTTTTACGTCCGCTTTGGCATCCGCTGTGACGATGAGTCCGCCGATGGGACCGCTGCAGTTGATCTGCAGGGTGATCACGTCCGTATCATTCTTGCACATAGCCCCCATCATCGCCCCGGCGGTCAGAAGACGGCCCAGGGCAGCAGTGGCCACGGGACTGGTATCATGAAGCTGTCTGGCCTTCTCCACCAGGTTCGTTGTAACGGTGGTGAAAAACCGTACCTGGTTGTCACAGGCCATCCCGCGGATAATATAATCTTCCATCTTACTCTCCTTTACCCTTCTCTCTCACCACGAAAACAACCCGTCCGCTGTCTTCCGAGGCAGGTGTCATGGTGTAATCATCATAGGCGGCCAGAAAAACAAGACCGCTCTCTTCCACCAGGCTCCTCATCTCCTCAAGCCTGTATCCTCTCTGGACATGCTGTTCCCTGTATTTCCGGAAGAGGTCATCCTCCTCATTCACAAAGATGCTGAGATCGATCAGGTTGAGCCTGCTGTTTTCGTCGTATTCGTTGTACCAGATGAAACTGACCTCCTCACGGTCTTCGGCGATGATGTCCTCCCCGATCATATCCCGGTATTTGTGTTCGGTGTTGAAGTCAAAGACAAATATCCCTCCGGGATCCAGATAGTTGTTGACCAGGCGGAAGACCCGGACCAGGTCTCCGGGACTGGTGATATAGTTCACACTGTCGCAGACGGAGATGACCGCCCGGACAGTCCCGTAAAGCTCGAATTCCCTCATATCCTGAAGAAGATAAAGGGGCGGTTCGGACATGGACCGGCTCCGGTCGCAGGCGATCTGCAGCATATCCACGGAGGAATCGATCCCGATCATGTCATAACCGGCGGCTGCCATGCGCTCCGTCATCTTTCCGGTCCCGCATCCCAGATCCGCCATCAGACCTCCGTCGATCCCGAAGGAAGCCAGAACCTGCTTCACAAAGGAACACCAGAGGTCATAGGGCACATCGTCCATCAGTTCATCATATACCTGGGAGAAGTTTTCATAAGCCGCCATACCGCACTCCTTATCAAGGGTCAGTCACATTCAATGAATTTCTTCAGGGCAAATGAATAGATCATGCTGCGGACTACTTTCTTTCCGGTCATCTGTTCAAGTGCCAGCCTATAATATAACATCTGTGTCTCGTATCGGTCAAGGAGGACCGACTCCTCCCCGGGACCGATCCGGTCAGTCTTGTAATCCAGAAGCCAGAGGCCCTCCTCCGTCTCCCCGCAGACATCCACAATACCCTGGAGAACGATCCTTTCCCCTCCCATGGAACCGGGATAGATCAGGGAGGCATCCAGCCCTGCCGTGAAGGGCAGTTCCTTATAAAGCCTGTTCCCGGCGGCCATCCTGCGGAAGACATCTCCTTCCTCACTGAAAAGAAATGCGCTGACGCCGCTGCTGATCCGGCTCCTGAGGCCGGAGAAAGGCTCCTCCCGGGAATCCAGGATCCTGTCCATCTCCTCCATGAGGGAATCCCTGTCAGTGATCCGCTCAAAGGGAAGCAGTTCCATCACTTTATGGACCAGGGTTCCGTAAGCGGTTCCCCCGGATCCTTCCTCCTTAATTTCACTGAGGAAAGCAGGCAGAGGTTCTTCCTCCCCCGGAGCAGGCGTTTCCATAAAGGGGACCTCCTCCCCTTCCAGCCTCTCCATGGCCAGTTTTTTCAGCTCGGAGACGGAGAACTTCCGCTTCCACCCGACGCAGTGATCATAGGGGTAGGTCTTTTGAAAAGCCTGTCTGACCGGTCCGGTATCCAACCTCCGGCTTCCGGCTTCCTCCATCATCCCGCTCAGGCTTATGTGCCCGCGGGAATCGGCTTCTTCCATCTCTTCCGTCAGCCGGCTCATCTGAACCTTCGTACAGCCTTCCCATTCATGTTGCCGGAGGACCGGAAGGATCCAGTCCAGAAATGACCTGGCCTGTTCCGGAGCAGGGAATAAGGGTTCCCCGTTCTCCATCTCATCCATCTTCTTCCTGTCCACGACGGAAGTCAGGATCAGTCTTTCCCGGGCCCTGGTCATGGCAACATAAAGGACTCTGAGTTCTTCTTCCATCCCCTCTTTGACCAGCCGGTCCCCTATAACCTGTTTGATCACGGAGGGGGCGGAGAGGCGCTCTGCCGGATAAAATACGTCCATCCCCATCCCCAGTCCGGGGTGAAGAAAGATCTTATCCCTGTGGTCCTGTTTCATGAACTGTCTTGACAGCATACTGACAAAAACAACGGGGAACTCCAGCCCCTTGCTTTTATGGATGGTCATGATCTTCACCGCGCTGGCGGAGCTGTCCTCCATGGAAGTATCCCCGGGTTCCACTTCATAGGTGCGGAGTTCCTCCATATGGCGAATGAAATAAAAGAGACCTTTGTAGACGTTTTTCTCATAGTTTTTGGCCTGCTGGATGAGCATCATCAGATTGCCGGCCCTCTTCTCTCCCCGGGGCATGGCCAGGACCTGTTCGTAGAATCCTGTCCTGCGGCAGATCTCCCAGACCAGTTCATGCAGGAGCATCTCCTGTTTCTTTCTGCGGAAATCATCAAGCAGGTCCAGAAAACGGGTGATCTTCCCTCTGAGAGCCTCATCCTTCCCGTTCTCAAGATAGTATTTCATCAGATCATAAAGGAATATATGGGATCTGAAGGAGGGATCCGCCAGCACTTTCAGCCTGGCCAGATCCTCACCGGAAAAACCACCGATCCCCGACAACATGACGGAGGCCATGGGGATATCCTGACAGACATTGTCGATCACTGACAGATAGTTGAGGATGACCCGGATCTCCCGGGTCCGGAAATACCCGGTCTCGTTTCCACAGACCGTCGGGATGCCCCGGCTTTCCAGGTAATCGGCCATCAGCTCTCCGGAACTTTTCACTGACCTTAACAGGATGACCATGTCATCGTAGCTGTAGCCCTCCTCATCATGCAGCCGCCGGATGCGGTCCGCGATCATGGCAGTCTCGGCGAGGGTCTTGTCGATCTCCCCTTCTTCCTCTTCCTGGGGATCCCGGATCAGGAGCATGGCTTCCTGGGGGAAATGCTTATCCTCCATGGGCCCGCCGGCTCCCGGCACAAGTTTTATCTCATCGTTGTATTCTATTCCTCCGAAATCCTCCTTCATCCAGCAGGAGAAGATCCGGTTGCAGAAATCCAGGACATCCGGCGAACTGCGGAAATTGTCCCGAAGCTCGATCTTGAGCCCTTCACCTTCTTCATAGCGGTGATACCGTTCCAGAAAGAGGTCCGGTCTTGCCTGGCGGAAACGGTAGATGCTCTGCTTTACATCCCCCACCACGAAGAGGCTGCTCTCCCCGGAGTCCGTCAGAAGCTTGATGATGGTCTCCTGGATGAGGCTGGTATCCTGATACTCATCCACGAAGACTGCCTGATATCTCCCGGCGATCCTGACTGCCTCCTCCGAGGGGACCGGCTGTCCGTCCTCCCCGTAGGAATCCGTCAGAAGCTCCAGGGTAAAATGCTCCAGATCATTGAAATCATAGATGTTTTTCTCTTTTTTCCCTGCCAGATAGATCTCAGAGAACCTACGGACCAGAAAGACGCATTCCTTAAGCAGGGGATACATCATCTCCTGTTCCCGGAGGATCCCTTCGGGATTTTTGGCAAAGGCGGACTCCATGAGCTTCTTCACCGTATCCTTCAGAAGTTCATGGGATTTTTTTACTTCATCGAAGGGAACCCAGTCCCTGGTCTTTTTGGATTTTCGCGGATAGGCCGGCAGTTCAAGAGCCGCAAGGCCTGCCTGAAGTGAGGGGAAATCCCCGAGACCCATGAGCCGGCAGATCTCCTCCCTCTCCCGGACAAGACAGTCCAGGACCTGGTCGGGTCCCCCGGTATCTTCAGTGATCCTGATGGCCCGTTCCGTACTTTTTTTGCAGTAACCAAGCTTTCTAACCGCCTCTTCCGTGAGAATCCGGATGATCCGGGACTTCTGCAGCCCTTCCCGGTCCATCATGGAGGCGAATTCCTCCTCCATCCCGGAAAACCAGCCGTCGGCATCCGGGAATCCCCGGACAAATGTGTAGATATTGTCGATGATCCCCTCCAGGGCAAAGTCACTCCTCCCCGGTGCATAAGCTTCCACCAGGTCAAAGAATGACTGTTCTCCCGACAGGTATCTCTCTTCCAGAAGTTTCTCCATGGACTCCTGTTTCAGGGGCTTCAGCTCAGTGTCATCCCCTATCCGGAAGGAGGGGTCGATCCCCAGCTCGTTGAAATGGGTGCGGATCAGGTGGTGGCAGAAACTGTGGATCGTGGAGATATCAGCGTGCCTTACCGCCCTGATCTGGCGGCGGAGATAACGGTTTTCCGGATCCTTCTCCAGCCGTTCTCTAAGCTCCAGTGATATCCTTTCCTTCATCTCTTTTGCCGCAGCGTTGGTGAAGGTGAGGACCAGCAGCCGGTCCGCGGAGACAGGATGTTCCGTGTCCATGATCATCTCACAGATCCTTGTGACCAGGACCCTGGTCTTTCCGGCTCCTGCACCGGCGGAGACGAGGATGTCCTCCCCTCTCGAGGTGATGGCCAGTTCCTGTTCTCTTGTAAAATCCATCTCAGTCCACCTCCTCCCCGATCTTTCCCAGAATTATCTCGTCTTTACATTTCGGAAGAACCCTGTACTCATGTCCCGGCCTTCCTTCCTCAAATCCGCATACGGAGGCATAGGCGCAGTAGGTGCAGGCTTCATTCTTCCCGAGGGCATAGGGGGAGGGGGCGATCTCCCCGGCAAATATCCTCTCTCCCATCCTTTTTACGGTATGTCTGACATATTGGCCCACCTGTTGGAAATGGCGGGTCTCCATGACGGATGAACCCTTCCTGGGATTTCCGTCTTTGTTCAGGGTGAGGTCGAAGGATTCCATGCTTCCCTGCCCGTCTTCCAGCAGTCTCAGGATCTCCGGATCACTGTTGGCATATCCGGACATCCGGAAGACATTCATCAGCTTGTCCCCGGATACATCCGACAGTTTCTGGATGGGATCCTGGATCTGGTAGTAGAAGATTCCTGCGGGTTCCACTTTTTTATGTTTATCCCGGGCATAGATCTCCATGGCTGCATCAAGATAGATGATCAGCTGAAGCTGGAGACCGTAGTACAGGGCATTGAAATCAAATTTTTTGGCTCCGGTCTTGTAATCGATGATCCTGAGGCAGAGCCTGTCCTCCTCCTCACAGATATCCACCCGGTCGATCACCCCGCGAAAGGCGATCTCCCGCCCGTCGTCGAGAGGGATCCTGGTGGTTTTCAGCGTGTCCCCGGGACCGAATCCGAGTTCAAACCGGTCCGGTTCGAAGGAGCTTTTTCTTAAGTGTCGGCTCAGGACTTCCACCGTCCTGGCCAGGATTCTCCGGATCATCCTTTTCTTGTACTGATTCCTGGCGGAG
The DNA here is from genome assembly GCA_904502145.1 of uncultured Eubacterium sp. Taxonomy (GTDB): domain Bacteria; phylum Bacillota; class Clostridia; order Lachnospirales; family Lachnospiraceae; genus Anaerobutyricum. Next base: position 257 of record CAJGDH010000127.1, on the reverse strand, counting down.
CTCTCGATCACATCCCTGAGTTTATCCTCCATGACGGCGGACACCGCTTCCTCCAGAAGACTGTCGGCGGTCTCCCCGGACAGATCGGCCCATCGCAGGCCCCTCTCCCGGATCTTCAGGGAGAAGTATTCCAGGGCAGCGTGGAAGAGGCTTCCCAGCTCCATGGGAGCAACCTTGAATTCCTGCCTTTCTTCAAGGCCCAGGCCGTACCGGCAGAAAAAGAGGAAGGGACAGGAGGCAAAGGTCTCCATCTTCGT
>CAJGDH010000126.1 GCA_904502145.1 uncultured Eubacterium sp. | reverse complement strand
TCCGGCTAACCCCAACCTGGTCATGATGGATACAGACATCGTGGTGAAATCCCCCACCCGTCTTACCGTCTCCGGTATCGGCGACGCACTGGCCACCTACTTTGAAGCCAGGGCATGCTCGCAGAGCGATGCCACATCCTGCGCAGGCGGAAAAGCCACCGAGGCTTCCATGGCTATCGCCAAGTTATGTTTTGACACCCTGATGGCTGAAGGCGTCAAGGCCAAGATCGCCCTCGATGCCGGCGCATGCACACCTGCTGTAGAGAAGATCATCGAGGCCAACACCCTTCTTTCCGGTATCGGATTCGAGAGCGCAGGTCTTGCGGGCGCTCATGCCATCCACAACGGCCTTACCGTTCTTGAGGAATGCCACCATATGTATCACGGCGAGAAGGTTGCTTTCGGTACACTGGTTCAGCTGGTTCTTGAAGATATGCCGGAAGAAGAGCTTGCAGAGATCATCGAGTTCTGCATCGAAGTAGGTCTTCCCGTAACCATGAAGGAACTTGGCGTTGCCGAGCTTACCGATGAGAAATGCATGGCTGTTGCAGAGCTGGCCTGTGCAGATAATGATACCCTGCACAACATGCCTTTCGAGGTGACACCGGCATCCGTTGCCGCTGCCATCAAGGCAGCCGACGCACTGGGACACTACTATCTGTGTGATGAGGAATAATCTCCTCTCCCGCCGCCGGCGATCAGTATAAAAAACATAGATAAAACAAACCCCAGATAAAATAGAACCGGTACATTCAGGTCCCCAGGACCCGGCTGTACCGGTTTGTTATTCCTCATCATCTGCTTTCGTAAAACCTCCGATCCCCATCCTGGTGAGTTTACGGATCGTCGCGATCACTTCCTCCGGTTTTTCCCGGTAGCCGTTCATGCTCCAGTCCCGGATCAGGCAGATGATGCCTGATGTATAAAAAGTAAATACCATACGAAAGTCCTTCTCCTCGATCCCGATCTTGCGGAACCTGCTATAGGCTCGTGGGCGGCAGCTTTCGATAAATCTGTCCATGACATCCGTACTGCCGTTCGGGCCCAGGATGGCACAGAAGATATCCCGTTCTTCATAGACTGCCATCACAGTCATTTCAACGATATCCGGATCTTCGCTTCCCGTGTCCGGGAACATCTCAATAAACCTGGCCAGCATCTCCTCCATGATCTTCTCCCGCAGGTCATAGATATCATGGTAGTGCTGATAGAAGGTCCCTCTGTGGATGTCCGCGATCCCGCAGAGTTCGCCGATGGTCATCTGAGCAACCGGTTTTTGTTTGAGCAATTCGAAGTAGGCCTCCCGGATGACTTTCCGGGTATACCGTACCTTGCGGCTGTCCTCTTTCATTCTTTCCCCCCTGATCAGGCCTTTCTCCAACAGTAAAACGACATATCAGGCCCAAATGTCCTTTTGGTGACATGTCGCCGGACTTTGTACATTGAAAAAAAGACACAATGTCGTTATTATGACATTATATCCATCTCAGAAGATTTTGTCAAAAAGCAAAAGGCAAAAATGATATTTCTGGGATGATTTTCATGTTAAGGAAACTGCCGCATAAAAAGGCAGGAACTTTGAGAAGGAGTGTATGCAAATGACATGGCAGGAAGAACTCAGCAAATGCATCACAAGTGCCGGGCAGCTCTGTGAACAACTTGGGCTCCCGGACAGGGATATTGAGAAGTATGAGAAGATCGTCTCTCAGTTTCCCATGATGATCACCCCCTACTATTTCTCCCTGATCGATCCGTCAGACCCTGATGATCCCATCGCCCGCATGTGTATCCCCTCCGAGATGGAACTGTCGGCAGAAGGGAGCTTCGATACCAGCGGTGAAGGCAGCAATACCAAGCAGGAAGGCGTACAGCATAAATACAGGCAGACCGCCCTGATCCTTTCTACAAACGTCTGTGCCATGTACTGCCGCCATTGCTTCCGCAAACGGCTTGTGGGGCTTTCGGACGCGGAACTGAACAAACAGGTGGACGAGGCTGCGGCCTACGTCCATAAACATCCTGAGATCACAAATGTGCTGATCACCGGCGGTGACTCCCTGATGAACCCCAACCACATCATCAGGCGTTACCTCGAAGAATTCTCTTCCATAGAAGGGCTGGATTTTATCCGTTTCGGTTCCCGTGTCCCGGTGACCTTCCCCCAGAGGATTACCGAAGACGAGGAACTCCTGGAGCTCTTCTCTACCTACGCCAGGGTTAAGCCCATCTATCTGATCACACAGTTCAATCATCCCCGTGAGATCACGCCGGAGGCTGTCCGGGCTGTTCAGGCTCTGCGCAGCCGGGGTATCCAGGTCAGGAACCAGACGGTTCTGCTGCGGGGAGTAAATGATGACCCCGAAACACTGGGCATGCTTCTGAGAGGCCTGACACGAATCCAGGTCGTACCGTATTATATCTTCCAGTGCCGCCCGGTCACGGGCGTAAAAGGCCGCTTCCAGGTTCCCTTAAGGGAGGGGATAAGGATTGTGGAGGAAGCAAAATCCATGCAGAACGGTATAGGGAAAAACGTCCGTTATGCCATGAGCCATCCCAGGGGCAAGATCGAGATCCTGGGTGAGCCGGAAGAAGGGCAGATGCTCTTCAAATTCCACCAGAGCAAGTACCCGGAAGATGCTGCCCGTATCTTTATCCGCAGGCTTAGGGATAGAGATACCTGGCTGGATGAGGAACTGAACGGAGTATGAGGAAACGCCCGGTCCAATAAAACAATATCTGAATCACACAAATATCTGAATGACACAAAAAAAGACCCCGGAAATGAATCATTTCCGGGGTTAAATCTTGTCCTGTGAAAATCGGCTTCTGAACTGCCGCAAAAACGGGCAAACGATTAACGTTTGGAGAACTGCGGAGCTCTACGGGCTTTCTTGAGACCCGGTTTCTTACGCTCTTTCATACGCGGGTCACGGGTAAGATAGCCGGCTTTCTTCAGTGCCGGACGATAAGCTTCCTTGTCGGCTTCGCATAAAGCTCTGGCGATACCATGTCTGATGGCACCTGCCTGGCCTGTATATCCGCCGCCATGAACGAAGATCATCGCGTCAAACTTATCCACTGTATCGGTTAAAGCCAACGGCTGACGAGCGATAACTTTAAGTGTCTCATAGCCGAAGTAATCTTCAATATCTTTCTTATTAACGGTAATCTTACCGGTTCCTGGCATCAAATAGACACGTGCAACGCTGTTTTTTCTTCTGCCGGTTCCATAATATCTTGTCGTAGCCACTTACTTGTCCTCCTATATACTAAAACTTGATTTCCAACTCTTTAGGCTGCTGAGCTGCATGCTTGTGATCCGGCCCTGCATAAACATAAAGCTTTCTGTACATCTGTCTTCCAAGAGGTCCTTTCGGAAGCATACCTTTAACGGCAAGTTCGATAACCTGCTCAGGCTTTTTAGCAAGCTTTTCCTTTAAGGTCATCTCTTTCATCCCGCCGATATATTCGCTGTGATGATAGTATTTCTTCTGGTCTAATTTCTTACCGGTTACGGCGATCTTCTCTGCGTTGACGATGATCACGTAATCGCCGGTATCCATATGGGGTGTGTAGATGGGTTTGTGCTTTCCTCTTAAGATCTTAGCAACTTCTGATGCTAAACGTCCCAATGTATGTCCTGTGGCATCAATTACATACCAATCTCTTGTAATTGTAGCCGGGCTTGCCATAAAACTTTTCATGAGTTGTTCTCCTTTATGCTGTTCTAAAACCATCAGTGCTAATATGACTTCCTGGCTGTCCGGACCCTCCGTCATATTATTACCCTGCCCTGGGGCAGGCGTTTATGAAAAAACAATTCCCGGGGCTGTGGGATATTGTTTATTTGCATACCACGGTTATTAATTATATAACACCAAAATAGCGGTGTCAACTGGTTTTTTGTTCTTATCCGTATTCAATTTGCTCTCACCTGTACTCGATCTTCTCCAGGAAGAGCCCTTTGGCGGGAGCGGTATCCCCGGCCTTGCTCCGGTCCCGGGACTCGATGATCCGGCCCACCTGTTCCGGCGGGTAGACACCCTTCCCGACTTTGATCAGGGTTCCGGCGATGATCCTTACCATATTATAGAGAAAGCCTTCCCCGGTCACCCGGATCACGATCTCTCCACCCATGCCCGAGGCTTGGTGATCCCTGTATACACAAACTTCCCTCACTGTCCGTACGGTGCTTTTTACCTGGGCGCCGGAGGCACAGAAAGAGGCGAAATCATGGGTGCCCACGATATATTTTCCCGCTTCCTGCATGGCTTCCACATCCAGGGGTACAGGCACCTGGAAAGCGTACAGCCTGGAGGTGGGACAGGGTATCCGTTCATTGCGGATATGGTAGGCATAGGTTTTCAGGCTGTCTGTGAAACGGGGATGAAAGTCCGGATCCGTCTCCCGGGATTCCATGATCCGTATATCATCGGGAAGATAGGGATTGACCGCATAGGAGATCTTGTCTCCGGGGATCCTGGTCTCCGAATCAAATACGGCCACATTGCCATAGGCGTGCACCCCGGCATCGGTCCGGCTTGCCCCGATGACGTGGATCTCCTCTCCAAGCACCCTGCTCAGGGCGTCATTCAGGACAGATTCTATGGTTATTCCGCTTGACTGTTCCTGCCAGCCATGATAATTTGTTCCGTCATAGGCCACGGTCAGCCGGTATCTCTTCATATATAATCTCCGATCGGTCTTCATATTGAACTGCTGTTTATGCGAACCATGCCGCGCAAAGGATCATCAGGATCAGGTAGAGGGCCAGCAGCAGGTAAGCCGCATGGTCTTTTCTCTCATAGGATAAAGGGTACATCCTGGTCCGCCCCTCCCCTCCGTGATAGCCTCTGGCCTCCATGGCCAGAGCCAGATCGGAAGCCTTCCGGATGGAGGACACAAAGAGGGGGATGAGGACAGGAACTGTCTGCCTTGCTCTCCGGATCAGGTTTCCCTCATCGAAGGATGCCCCCCTGGACATCTGTGCTTTCATGATCTGGTCAAGTTCCCGGGTAAGGATGGGGATAAACCTGAGGGCGATGGTCATCATCATGGCGATCTCATGGACCGGAATACGGACCCGGTTAAGAAAACCCAGGGACTGCTCCAGGCCGGCAGTCAGCCGGGAGGGAGTGGTGGTATAGGTCATGACGGAGGTTCCCGCCACCAGGAAAACCAGACGGACCACCAGAAAAAATGCCATCCAAAGACCTTCCTCGGTCAGGTTAAACCTCCACAGGGTCAGGATCACCCTCCCCCGCACCGTGAACATATTGATCAGGGCAGAGAAAATGATCAGGATCAACAGAGGTTTTACTCCCCGGACCATCATCCGGAGAGGTACCCTTGAAGCGCGGATCACCAGAAGCAGGAAAGCCGCGGAACACAGAAGGCCCGGCAGATTTTTCGGAAAAAAGAGGCTGACGGCATAGACCAGAGTCCCCGCCAGTTTCACCCGGGGGTCAAGCCTGTGGATCAGGGAATCCGAATGATAATATTGTCCAAAAGTCATCTCTCGAAACATCTGTAGTTCACCTCAGCAGGAAAGGTCCTGTCCGGACCTGCGTAATTCCTCTTTTCCGGCCAGGATTTCCTCCGTTTTACCGTCCATGAGGATCTGTCCCCGGTCCATCACGATAACTCTGCAGGCATTCTCCGCCACGTCATCCATATCGTGGGAGACCAGCAGGATCCCCATCTTTTTCTCCCGGTTCAGCTTTCTCAGCAGGGAAAAAAGATTCCTTTTCCCCCGCAG
>CAJGDH010000125.1 GCA_904502145.1 uncultured Eubacterium sp. | reverse complement strand
TCCCTCATCGGAACCTATCCCCGTGGAAATAAAGGCCATGCCGTTCTGGCTGGTCGGCGTGATGCCGCCCAGGGAGGAAACCGCCCGCACGTCTCCTTTGGCCGTCCATCTGGCCAGGGAGGGAAGGTTGTCTGATCCGTCGAATCCGCCGTTCATAATGCCCCTGATCAGATAAGTGTCCGAGAGCTCATAGAGGTAGAGTCTGGCCTCGGGGCTTCCCCCGTCCGTGATGCCGTATTTGGCCTGTGCGGCGGCCAGCGCCTGGCTGGCGGACTGCCCCACAGCAAGCCGGGAGAAGATCATCTCCAGCATATCGTAGTCGTAGGTGCCGATGACCTCGTTCACATAGGCGTAGATGGCATCAGCCCCGGCGATATGCCATGCGATGGCCATATCCTGGTCGATGGTCTTGTTCCCGTAACTCAGGCAGCATCCCAGGTAGACGATGGACCCGTCCAGCTCCCTGTCGGGGTAGTAGAAGGTAAAGAAGGCGGGGCGAAGCCAGTAGAAGGTTCCGTTGCCCCGGTTTACCCGGTGGATCCGGTTCATCTGCAGGTCAAAATCATATGCCTTGTCGAGGGCTGCCGTGGCAAGCTGCCGGAGGCAGATCTCGGGGTCCTTTTCCAGGGAATCGTACGCCCCGTGGGAATTGATGATGATCGCGTCATAATCCTGCAGGTTTTTATAGTTTTCCACCGTGGCTCCCACGATGGTGTTGATATTGCTGATGGATCCCAGAGCATTGCTCACATGTTCATTGTATTTATTGATCCAGTCCCGCTCGTCGCTTGAGATGGAAGTTCCGGAATTCGAAAAATTGTGCAGTACGACGACATTCTTTTTATCATCGGAGATATAGTCGCCCTCATCTGCCTTCACGGCAAATGCTTTCAGCATCTTTTTCTCCGAAGGCTCCGGAGAATCTTCTTCCCCTCTTCCTTTGAGATTGTTCTTCTCTTCATAGATGACCGCTTTTCCGGGGATACCGCTGCCCGCCAGATACTCATAACTGAAGGAATAACTGGCGTTGTCGTAGCTGACGGAACCGGGAACGATGTCTTTTCCTTCCCTTGCCTTGAGGTATTCCAGGGCAGAGGATTTTCTTTCCGGGATGTCCTTAGCCTGGAACCCGGAGCTTGAAAGGAGATGGACCAGGCCTTCGTCAAAATCCGACATGAGATCGATCTCTTCATCACTGATGGGATTGATGACGGAAACGGTGATCTCATTGGTCTTCAGTGCCTGACTGCCTACAGCGGCATAGCCCTTGTAACTGATCCCTTCAAGGTTCTCCCTTTCCTCATCCAGGGTATAGGAGCCGGTATATTCGCCGTCCCTGGCCAGGAGGTCCCCGTCGTAGCCTGCGTCATTCAGGGTGATCATATCCCCGTTGCTTCCAAGGACATAAACCCGGTCGGAGACGAGGGAGGTTTTTATCGTAAAGACGATGTCCTTCTCTTTATCATCCGTGCTGAATTCCGTCCTGTCCGCGCTGAGGGAGGCAAAATCATCGGAGGTTATGGAGGTGCTGGGTTTCTGACCGGCATCATCCACAGTCTTATCGTCCTCTGCCGGGACATTTTCTTCCTTGTCCTTTCCGGAAGGGGCAGTCTTTTTTTCGGAAACGGTGATCTTGACCGTCTTCTTCTTTCCTGTTCCGTCCTTAGCCTGCACTGTGATCTTGCAGGTTCCTGCCTTTCTGGCGGTGATGAGGCCGGTTTTGGATACCGAAGCCACCTTGCTGTCGCTGGAGGAATAAGCCAGGGCTCTTACCGTGGCTTTCTTCGGCTGAACCTTGGCATTTAAGCGAAAAGTGCTGCCCTTCTCCATGGTTTTTGCACCGGCAGCCAGGCTGATGCCGGTTACCGGGGTGCCCACATAGACTTTACACCGGGCCTTGATCTTTGTTCCTTTGACCATGGCGGTGATCGTGGCGGTCCCTTTTTTCTTCGCCTTGATCTTTCCGTTTTTGGAGATGGTAACTACCTTCTTGTTGCTGGTCTTCCACAGGATCTTCTTCTGTGTAGTATCAGCCGGTGTGTAAGAGGCCTTCAGCCGGAAGGTTTTACCTTTTTTCAGGATATAGACGGATTTATTTAATTTTATGGAACTGACCTTTACCGTCTTTTTCGCATAGGCCGGGACAGCGCCCGCAGGGATTACTGAAAACAGTAATGCCGCGATGATAAACATGGTAAAGATCTTCTTTATTTTCTTCATTTTTTCTTCCTTCAGATTGTTTTTAATTAAACTGTTGTACATTATATCACATGTTTTTCTTTTTGGTGTCGAAATCGGCCTATCTGTGTTAAAATATTTAAAAATCCAAAAAAGACAATGAAATCAGATACAGAAAGGGAAATGAAGATATGGATATCAGAGCAGAAGCCAGACAGATGAAACTGCAGGCACCGGTCCTGGCGGCCACCTCCGTGGAGGAGAGAAATGCCGCCCTCCTGGCCATCGCCGGGGCCCTGGAGGAGAAGAAGGATGAGATCTTTGCCGCCAACCATGAGGATATGGAAGCGGCGGATAAGAACCTGGTAAGCCCCGCAGTCAAGAAACGGTTGAAATTCGACGAGGGAAAACTCAGGGACGTGATCGCCGGGATCCACCAGCTGGTCTCCCTTCCGGATCCATTGGGCAGGGATCTTCTCCATCGTCAGCTGGATGAGGGGCTGGAGCTTCACCGGGTAAGCGTGCCCATCGGCGTGATCGGCGTGATCTTCGAGGCCCGGCCGGATGCCCTGGTCCAGATCTCTACTTTATGCTTAAAGAGCGGCAACTGCGCCATCCTGAAAGGGGGCAAGGAGACCAGGAACACCAACCGGATCCTCTTCAAGGTCATCCATGATACGGCGGTGGCCAGCGGGCTTCCGGAGAAATGTCTGGTCCAGGCGGAGCTTCATAACGAGATCGACGAGCTCCTTTCCTGCGACAAGGACGTGGACCTGCTGATTCCCCGGGGTTCCAACGCATTTGTTGCCCATATCATGAACAATACCAAGATCCCCGTCATGGGGCATGCGGACGGTATCTGCCATATCTATGTGGATAAGGCTGCGGATCCCGACAAAGCCATCCCCATCCTGATTGATGCCAAGACCCAGTACACCGCTGCCTGCAACGCAGTGGAGACCCTCCTGATCCACCGGGACATCGCTCCCTCTTTCCTGCCCGGGCTGAAAGAAGCCATGGCTGACGCGGGGGTAAGGCTTCGCGGAACCAGGGAGGTCATGGATCTTCTGGGGGATGACAAGGAAGAAAATGTGATGGCTGAGGAGGACTTTGCCACGGAATATCTGGATCTGATCGCCTCCGTGAAACTGGTGGATGATGTGAAAGAGGCGGTTGACCATATCAACAGGTACGGCTCCCACCACACCGACAGCATCCTCACGGAAGACAGGGATACGGCGGAATATTTCATGCAGATGGTGGACTCCGCGGGGGTATACCATAACTGTTCCACCCGGTTTGCCGACGGTTTCCGCTACGGTTTCGGGGCCGAGGTGGGAATCGGAACAGGAAAGCTCCACGCCAGGGGCCCGGTGGGTCTCGAGGGCCTGGTGACCTACAAATACAAACTTTACGGAACAGGGCAGATCGTGGGGGATTACGCCTCCGGCAAGGCACAGTTCCATTTTAAAGATCTGTAGAAGAGATAGGGGGGAAGCTCCATGTTATTACAGAAAGAAAGAGAAGATGTTGTCCGTTACGGCAAGATGCTCATCACCCATGGGCTGACCAAGGGTACCGGGGGCAATATCAGCATCCTGAACCGGGAGGCAGGCCTTTTTGCCATCAGTCCCAGTGGCATCGATTATTTTGAGACAGAGCCGGAGGATGTGGTGGTCATGGATCTTGAAGGCCGGGTAGTGGACGGGAAGAGAAAACCCTCCAGCGAGCATGAGCTGCACCGGATCTTCTATGTGAAGAGGGAGGATATCGACGCGGTGGTCCACACCCATTCCGTCTACAGTACTGTCCTGGCTGTCCTGAGGGAGGAACTCCCTGCTTCCAGCTACCTTGTGGCCTTTGCCGGCGGACCCAATGTCCGCTGCGGGGACTATGCTTCCTTTGGGACCAGGGAACTGGCGGAAGCTACCTGCCGGGCCATGGAGGGGAGAAATGCAGCCCTCATGGCCAACCATGGTCTGGTGGCCGGCGGGAAGGACATCCTGAATGCCTTCAATATCGCCGAGCAGATCGAAGGCTGTGCCGAGGTCTATGTGAAAGCCAGAATGATCGGGAAACCGGTCCTCCTGGACGATGAGGAGATGGACCGGATGGTGGATGCTTTCCGCTATTCCTACGGGCAGAAAAAGAAGAAAGAAGATATGTAATGGAATATACACGGCCAGGAAGCCCGGACGGATATGGATTTGCAGGGTGACCTGGCCGCTTTTCGATAAGGAGGAAATCATGTCATATTTTAAGGAGATGCGCCCGGAATCCCAGGGGATGGATTCGGAAGGGATCAGCAGGTTTCTGGAAACCATGGACAGGAAGGGGCTGGAGCTTCACCGGCTCATGATCATCCGCCATGGAATATGTATAGCAAAGGGGTCCTGTGCCCCCTACAGGGAGGATGACCTTCATCCGGTCTACTCCTTTACCAAGTCATTTACTTCCACGGCCATCGGCTTTGCGGTCCAGGAAGGGATCCTGTCCCTGGAGGATAAGATGGTGGATTTCTTCCGGGACAGACTGCCGGGACCCGAGGAATTCCTCCTGCCGGAGGGTTCTGTCCCCGAAGCCGGATGGCCCTCGGCTTACGCTGCCCGGACCCTTGAAGACATCGTCCGGAACCGGGAGGAAGTGACCATCCACCACCTCCTTTGCATGAGCTGCGGCCATGAGACGGAGATCGAGGACAGGGGGGAGACCTGGATAGACAGCTTCCTGAAACAGCCCTTCCTTTATAAGCCGGGGACCTTTTATAAATACAATACCGCCGGGACCAACATGCTCTGTGCCATCCTGAAGAAGAGGACGGGGCAGGATCTGACGGAATACTTAAAGCCTAGGCTTTTCGAACCTCTGGGCATGGGGGAGATCCTCTGCTATGAGATGCCTGACTCCATGCATGTCCAGCAGGGGGGCAGCGGCATGCTCCTGACCCTGGAGAACATGGCAAAATTCACCTATTTTATGTTGAATGACGGTCACTGGGAGGGAAAACCCATCCTTCCCGGCTGGTACAGCCGGATGGGAACAAAGCAGATCGAGACTGCCGGGGACAGTGAAGGCCATATCGAAGACTGGGCCCAGGGCTATGGCTACCAGTGCTGGATCGGCAAACAGCCGGGTTCCTTCCGTGCGGACGGGGCTTTCGGCCAGTTCGGCCTGGTCTATCCCGAAAAGGACCTGATCATCATCACCAACGCCGCCACGGAGCAGACCCAGTCCATCATGGACGCAGTGGGCGACTGTCTGCTTCCGGCTCTTTGTCCAGGGCCGGAAGGCCTTGATCCGGACCTGGAGGCCTTACATAAAAAACAGCATATCCTGACTTCCCGCCTCAACCGTATGTGCCTGCCGGCCCTGAAGAACTGCAGGAATCCGGTGCAGGAGAAGGATTACGGGGACAGTATCTATAAAGCTCTGGGCAGATGCAGCGGCCTGGAAGCCATCATCGGCGGTGCCGGGATCAGAGACCTGAAGGATGTCTCCTCTGTCCGGGCCATGACATTTGCTTTTCAGGAGGACAGGGTCATCTGGAAAGTGACTGAGGAAGACCCTGCCGGAACCAACCGGGAAT
>CAJGDH010000124.1 GCA_904502145.1 uncultured Eubacterium sp. | reverse complement strand
TTATAGAAGAGGGAGTCACAATCGAATCTGGTGTAAAATAATACCCCGGCATCCGGAAGATGTCGGGGTGTTTTGCGTGATAAGGACGGAAAATGTGCCTGCATGCAGTCACCATCAGGCACAGATCGTGGACCGATGATCAGTCTCCGAAGGATATTCCCAGGCTTTTGGCATTCTTGACGATCTGATCATCGGGGGAGACGTACTTGAGTTTTCCTGCAGTCTCGCTCAGAGGGATGGAATCCACATCGTATCCTCTCATGACCACCATTCTCCCGTACTCCTCCCTGGCGATCAGCTCTGCTGCAGCAACACCCAGGCGGGTGGAGATCACACGGTCAAAAGGATCAGGGACACCGCCGCGCTGTGTATGACCGGGAATGGTTACCCTGACTTCCTGCCCGGTGGCCTCATGGATCCTGGCGGCCAGTTCGTAACTGACGGTGGCATAAGTACTGGCGGCCTGTTTTTCCTTGTATTTTTTCTTGGTCAGCTGGGCATCTTCCTGGGAGATGGCACCTTCCGCCACTGCCAGGATGGTAAATCCCTTGCCCTTGTCTGCCCTTTTCCTGATGGCCTCCAGTACATGATCGAAATTATAGGGGATCTCCGGGATCAGAATGATATCCGCACCGCCTGCGATCCCGGCATGGAGGGTTACCCAGCCTACCTTGTGACCCATCAGCTCCACGATGAACACCCGGTTGTGGGAGGATGCGGTGGTATGTATGCAGTCGATGGTGCTGGTGGCGATGTCCACGGCACTCTGGAAACCGAAGGTCATATCCGTTCCCCACAGGTCATTGTCGATGGTTTTGGGGAGGGATACGATATTCAGGCCCTCCTCACTCAGCAGGTTGGCTGTCTTCTGGCTTCCGTTGCCGCCCAGGACCACCAGGCAGTCCAGTTTCAGAAAATGATAGGTGGCCTTCATGGCGGCTACCTTATCCACCCCGAACTGATCCGGGATATGGATCTCTTTAAAGGGCATACGGGAGGTTCCCAGGATGGTTCCGCCCCTGGTAAGGATGCCGGAGAAATCATCCGGTTTCATCCGACGGTATTTTCCGTAAACCAGTCCGCGGTAACCGTCCTCAAAACCATAGAGATCGATGTCCCCGAGCAGATGGTTCAGGCCCTTGACCACCCCTCTCATGGTGGCATTGAGGCTCTGACAGTCTCCACCGCTGGTAAGAATTCCTATCTTTTTCATATGTAATATCCTTTCCTGATTCAAAATCATATATAATAATTATCTGTATTTCAGTGAAGCATCGGGGGCAATGCCTGAAGAGAAAAAAGAGTGCCCGAGAAACATCTGCGTGTGTATCTCGGACACTGAGTCACGGCAATGTGCATCCACCGGGGGATGTGCCGGTATGAAGTTCTACCAGAACATCATGTTTCTGCCCTGATGTCTCTTCATCAGCTCCTTCTCCTCGATCCGGGAAGAAGGAAGAGTGTTTGAAAATCCTTTTGGATACCTTTTCAGGTCTTTGAGGAATTTCTGAGTTTCTTCACTTGGTTTCTTTCCTTCTTTGGCTTTCTTGTATTTTTCAATATAAGCCTTGGAAACGTCACTGATCTGCGCTGCGTTATCGAACTTGAGGAGCCGGAATGCCAGTTCCAGTTCTTCGCGTGCGGATAATTCAAAATCAGAACTCATGATATACCTCCTTAATCTAAAGAATATTCCTTTATAATTTTATTCCTTTTTCCTGAACTATGTCAATAGATTTCCTTGGTATTCCCTGCGATTTCCGTGGATTTTTTTGGTTCATTTCTTACATGGTCTTGTGACGCAGAGGTCAAATATGCTATAGTTACATGGGCGGTAAACAAACCGGATAAGAGAGAGTATACGGAGGAAAATATGAAAGAAGGCAGATTATATTTTGCATCAGATTATATGGAGGGAGCCCATCCCAATATCATTGACCGGCTGTGCGAAACAAACTATATCCACACCGGAGGTTACGGTCTGGACGAGATCACCGATTCGGCAATAAGGAGGATCAGGGAAGCCTGCGGATGCCCGGAGGCGGAAGTGAAGCTCCTTGTGGGAGGAACACAGACCAATGCCATCGTGATCCGGTCCCTGCTCCGGAGCTACCAGGGCGTCATCGCCGCGGACAGCGGCCATATTGCCATACACGAGGCCGGGGCCATCGAGCTTGGCGGCCATAAGGTGATCTGTCTGCCCAACAAGTCAGGAAAGATCTCCGCAGCCCAGGTGGAGGAATGCATCAGAGCATATGAGCAGGATGATAACCGTGAACACATTGTAATGCCGGGCATGGTGTACATTTCCCAGCCCACCGAATACGGTACCCTGTATTCACTGGCTGAACTGATCGCCCTGTCCCGGGTCTGCCGCAGTCATGATATTCCTCTCTACATGGACGGAGCCCGTCTGGCCTACGCTCTTGCCAGCGAGGAGAACGATATCGATCTGCCGGATTACGCAAAATTGTGCGATGTTTTCTATATCGGCGGTACAAAATGCGGAGCGCTTTTCGGTGAGGCAGTGGTCCTGCCTGATCCGGCCCGCATTCCGCATTTTTTCTCCATCATCAAGCAGAACGGAGGCCTTCTCGCCAAAGGAAGGATACTGGGTATCCAGTTTGATGAGCTGTTCAAAGATGAATTGTATCTGCGGATAGGGAAAAAGGCAGTCCGCTATGCCGTGAGGATCACGGAGGCGCTCAGGGAAAAGGGATATCCTGTATTTATGGATTCTCCCACCAACCAGATCTTTATTATCGTGGAGGATGATAAACTGGAACATCTCCGCGAAAAAGTAGAATACAGCTATATTGAAAAATACGATGATACGCATACGGTCATCCGGTTCTGCACCAGCTGGGCCACAAGAAAAGAAGATGTGGATGACCTTATCGGATTATTCGAAGGCTAGGAGGGGATAGAATATGAGATCAACACTCAGGAGAACGTGGGCGGAGATCAATCTGGATCATCTTGCCGAAAACTATCGTAAGATCCGGACCCACGTCGGTTCGGAGTCGGGGTTTGTCGGTGTGGTGAAGGCGGATGCCTACGGCCATGGGGCAATACATGTCTCCAGGGTCCTGCAGGATCTGGGGGCGGATTATCTGGCGGTCAGCAGTATAGATGAGGCCATGGAATTGCGGTTTAACGGGATAACCATGCCCGTGCTGATCCTGGGCTATACCCCTGTGGAGCAGGTGGCCCGACTCATTGAATTTGATATCACCCAGGCAGTGCCCTGCCGGGACAAAGCGCTGGAATACAGCCGGGAAGCTGAGAAGCTTGGTGCCCGTCTGAAAGCCCATATCAAGGTTGATACCGGCATGTCACGACTGGGTTTCTTCTGCGAAGGTGACTGTTTCCGGAGTGGGACAGACGACATTGCAAAAGTATGCGGACTGCCCGGCCTTGACGTGGAAGGAATCTTCACTCATTTCGCGGTTTCCGACGAACCGGGTGAGGAGTGTCTCGAATACACCAGGCATCAGCTGGATCTCTTTCTGAAAGTGATCCATGAGGCGGAGAAAAAAAGCGGCAGAAGCTTCAGGCTCAGACACTGTGCCAACACCGGAGCTACGGTACGGTATCCCGATACCTATCTGGATATGGTACGTCCCGGGATCCTCCTGTACGGATACGGGGAATTTGCCCGGGAGCTGGGACTGAAACCGGTCATGTCTTTAAAGACTACGGTCAGTACGGTGAAAAACTATCCCCCCGAAACCAGGATCAGTTACGGAGGAACCTATGTGACAGACAGACCCACCAGGATGGGGGTACTTCCTTACGGATACGCGGACGGATTTTTCCGGTGCCTGTCCAACCGCTTTGCACTGATGACCCCTAAGGGTCCCGCTCCAGTGAGAGGCAGGATCTGTATGGATATGTGCATGGTGGATCTGACGGAAATGCCTGAGGTGGACCAGGGGAGTGAGATTGAGATCTTCGGGGAGAAGAATCCGGTGGAAGAGATGGCTTCCGCAGCCGGGACGATCCCTTACGAACTGGTATGTGCTGTCAGCAAGCGTGTTCCGAGGGTATATATGGAGGAAGGAAAAGTGATTGACAGGGAGCTGCTGCTCAGAATGTAGCTCATGCCGATCATTCATGACAAAAAAATGTATGTATTTAAAGAGGCAGCAGGGTGTTTGCAAAAAAATGTCCTGCTGCCTCTGATTTTTTTTCTGACCGGAAATGAATACATTTTACCAATTTTAGTAATGAATATTACAAATGTTGTGCTTTTCGATACATCAAAATAATAATAAAAGAATGAACAGACAAAATGTCATGACAGGCAGTCATGATCACGATAATCTGTTTTATCGGATATAAAGATAAAAAAGCAAAATAAATAATAATTATTTATGGAAAGACAGGTATATTCCACATAATTTAATATATATTAAGACAATATATATAATTATAGTTAATTTCATAAAAATACATATTCAGCACTATAAATAATTGTGTATGGCAAGACAAAATAGTAGTGTCGCATTTTTTCAGAATGCTATTCCATTATTACAAGCGAAAAGGAGGCGATTTATCGTAAAATTAGTATAATATTACTGAAACAAACCTGATTGTCTTTTGGTTTTTTCAAGAATGTTACTATTACAAACGGAAAGAATTATATATGAGTCTGACTAATAACAATCGACCGAAAAGTAAAGGTGGGGCAAGAAAGCTAACCAGTGGATCTGTCTGGAAGAGCATACTGTTTTTTGCATTGCCGCTGCTGGGCAGCAGTCTTGTCCAACAGATGTACAGCACGGTCGATTTGATTTTTGTAGGGAGGTTTATCGGAAAGGAAGCTGCCGCGGCAGTGGGATCCGGCGACCTTCTCCTGACCTGTCTGATCGGTCTCTTTACCGGTATCTCTGTGGGGTCGGGGGTCATAGCAGCCCATTCCTATGGCAGCGATGACCGCGTACGGTTTCATGACACTTTACAGACGGTCTATTCGTTCGGGATAATCGGGTCCCTGGTGCTTTTTATCATCGGGGAATGTATGGCACCTGTGTTTCTCCGCTGGCTGAACACACCCCAGGAGATCATGCCAATGGCGACCACCTACCTGAGGATCTATTTCTGCGGGATATTTGCCATCGTCTCCTACAATCTGTGCTCCGGTGTTGTCAGAGCTCTGGGAGATTCCGCCAGTGCTTTCCGTTTCCAGGTTTTCGGCGGTATTGTCAATATCCTGGGGGACTTTGTGTTTATCGTTGTTTTCCGCTGGGGCATCGTCGGTGCGGCCCTGGCTACAGCCTTGTCACAGACCATGTCGGCTCTGATCACCATCCGTTATCTGACCCACATTGAAGATGACATCGCCTTAAAAATAACAAAGATTACCATTCACAAGGGCCTGCTGGCACAGGTGATGAGGATTGGCATCCCCTCCGGGATCCAGTCTATGATCATCTCCTTCTCCAACCTGTTCATTCAGTCGATCATCAATGGACTGGGAGTCGACAGTATGGCAGCCTTTGCCGCATATCTGAAGATCGAACTCTTTGTCTATTATCCGATCATAGCCTTCGGGCAGGCCCTTGTCACCTTCACTGCCCAGAATATGGGCGCAGGCCAGCTGAAGAGAGTCAGACAGGGGATCAGGATGACCCTTATCCTGGGGATGGGTACGGTGGTTGTCCTGTCACTGGCGATGCTGGCGGTATCCCCTCAGATCTTCGGGCTTTTTAACTCTGATCCCGGAGTGATCTCCAACGGGGTAATGATGATGAGGATAACCTTCCCCTTCTATTTTATCTATGTTCTGCAGGAATCCATGAGTTCTGCCACAAAAGGGATCGGTTATGCCCTTTCCCCCATGATCATCATCGTATCCTGTATGTGCATC
>CAJGDH010000123.1 GCA_904502145.1 uncultured Eubacterium sp. | reverse complement strand
CGTCAGAACCTTCTGGGCAAACGTGTGGACTATTCCGGCCGTTCCGTTATCGTGGTAGGTCCCGAACTGAAGATCTACCAGTGCGGTCTCCCCAAGGAGATGGCCATCGAGTTGTTCAAACCCTTTGTTATGAAGGAGCTTGTGGAAAAACAGCTGGCCCACAATATCAAATCCGCCAAGAAGATGGTGGAGAAATTACAGCCCGAGGTATGGGATGTACTGGAAAATGTGATCAAGGAACACCCGGTGATGCTGAACCGTGCTCCTACCCTCCACCGTCTGGGAATCCAGGCTTTCGAGCCCATCCTGGTGGAAGGTAAGGCCATCAAGCTTCATCCCCTGGTATGTACTGCCTTCAACGCCGACTTTGACGGTGACCAGATGGCGGTCCATCTTCCCCTTTCCGTGGAAGCCCAGGCAGAGTGCCGTTTCCTCCTCCTGTCCCCCAACAACCTTCTGAAACCTTCGGACGGTGCCCCGGTAGCGGTTCCTTCCCAGGATATGGTCCTCGGTGTATATTACCTGACCATGGAGAAGGAAGGCGTCAAGGGTGAAGGAAAATGCTTCAAATCCGAGAACGAGGCCTACCTGGCCTACGAAAATAAAGTCATCACCCTCCATTCCAAGATCAAGGTAAAACGTTCCGTGATCAACAGCGAAGGGGAGAGAGTGAGCAAGATCATCGACTGTACCATGGGCCGGATCCTCTTCAATGAGATCATTCCTCAGGACCTCGGATTTGTGGACAGGAATGAACCGGAAAATCTTCTGAAGCTGGAGATCGATTTCCAGTGCGGCAAGAAACAGCTGAAACAGATCCTGGACCGCTGCATCAGCGTTCACGGCACCACCAAGACCGCTGAGGTTCTGGATGATGTCAAAGCGATCGGCTACAAATATTCCACCATCGGTTCCCTGAGTGTATCCATCTCCGATATGACGGTACCCAAAGAGAAACCGAGGATTCTGGCCGATGCCCAGAAGAAGGTAGAATTTATCACCAAACAGTACCGCCGTGGCTTCATGACGGAAGAAGAGCGTTACAACGCGGTCGTCAAGGCATGGTTCGATGCCGATGACGAGCTGACCAAGGAGCTGCTCGACGGTCTGGATAAATACAATAATATCTACATGATGGCCGACTCCGGTGCCCGTGGTTCCAACCAGCAGATCAAACAGCTGGCCGGTATGCGCGGACTGATGGCAGATACCTCCGGACGTACCATCGAACTTCCGATCAAGTCAAACTTCCGTGAAGGTCTTGACGTACTGGAGTACTTCATCTCCGCCCACGGAGCCCGTAAAGGTCTGTCGGATACGGCTCTCCGTACCGCCGACTCCGGATATCTGACCAGAAGACTGGTGGATGTCTCCCAGGAGCTGATCATCCGTGAGCATGACTGCTGTGAAGGGGAAGATTATATCCCCCACATGGAAGTGGAAGCCATCATGGATGGAAAAGAGACTATCGAATCCCTGGAAGACCGTATCTCCGGCCGTTTCGCGGCGCAGGATTACTTTGACGCGGAGGGCAACCTCATCGTTGCCACAAACCGCATGATCACACCTAAACGTGCTTCCCAGCTGGTGGAGGCAGGATATCACAAGGTCAAGATCCGTACCATGCTGTCCTGTAAATCCCAGAACGGTGCCTGCTCCTTATGCTACGGCGCCAACCTGGCTACCGGACAGACGGTTCAGGTGGGTGAGGCTGTCGGTATCATCGCGGCCCAGTCCATCGGTGAACCCGGTACCCAGCTTACCATGCGTACCTTCCACGCCGGCGGCGTAGCCGGTGATGACATCACACAGGGTCTTCCCCGTGTGGAGGAGCTTTTCGAGGCCCGTAAACCCAAGGGTCTTGCCATCATCACTGAGATCGGCGGTGAGGTCGAGATCAGAGAATCCAAGGACAAAGGGGAAGTGAAACGTGAGATCATCGTTAAGGGTGAGGAAGAGGCCAAGACCTACGACATCCCCTACGGCGCCAGAATCAAATCCGGCGTTGTGGACGGTGCCCACCTTGAGGCCGGTGATGAACTGACCGAAGGTTCCGTCAATCCCCATGATATCCTGAAGATCAAAGGCGTGCGCGCAGTGCAGGACTACATGACCAGAGAGGTTCAGCGCGTATACCGTCTCCAGGGTGTTGATATCAACGATAAACATATTGAGATCATCGTTCGTCAGATGCTCAAGAAGATCCGGATCGAAGATCCCGGTGATACGGACTATCTGCCCGGATCCCTGGTGGACATCCTTGAGCTGGAGGAAGAGAACAAGAAGCTGGAGATCGAGAACAGAGAGATCGAAGAGCAGAACAGAGACCTTCCCGACGATGAGAAACTGGAATACAAGAGATATGCTTCAGGTTCCCAGACTCTTCTGGGTATCACCAAGGCATCCCTCGCCACCAATTCCTTCCTGTCCGCAGCCTCCTTCCAGGAGACCACCAAGGTTCTTACCGACGCGGCCATCAAGGGCAAGATCGATCCGCTGATCGGTCTTAAGGAGAACGTCCTTCTGGGCAAACTGATCCCTGCCGGTACCGGATTGAAGAAATACCGCAATCTGACTCTGGGCTACAGGATCGAGGAACCGGAGGATTATCCGGATGCCTACGATGATTACGATGACGGAATCGTCTACGATGAACCCGTGGAAGAAGATTATGTGGAAGCTTTCCCGGATGGTCCGGAGGAAGACTGATCATTCATGATCATCAGATGTAACGATTACCTCTGAAGGAGGAAACAATGGAATTGACAAGAAACACGGCAAGCGGCTTCAGGGCCATCGCAAGAAACCGCCTGTCCGGCAAATGGAGCCTGGCCCTGGGCACCACCCTGCTGGCTTCCCTTCTGGGAGCGGACGTACTTATGAACGGGGGAAGCAACGTATTTTCCCTGATGGTTAACGTCCCCAGAAACAGTCAGTTTTACCCTGAGTACTTTTATTACAATGATGCGATGATGGCCCGCTTTATGATGGCCTTCCTGGCAATGGGATCACTGTTTTCCCTCATCGGCCTGGTACATTTCATTGTAGGTCCGTTCGTATCTTTCGGTCTGATTCAGTTCAATCTGGATCTTTTCGACCGCAAGGATCCGGAACTGACCGTGATCTTTTCCAAGGTTGAGTATCTTGGGAAAGCCCTCTGGCTGAGACTTCGCGGCGCGATATTCATCCTTCTGTGGAGTCTTCTCCTGGTCATCCCGGGGATCATCAAGATGTTTTCCTACAGTATGTCGGGATACATCATGGTGGAGAACCCTGAGCTGACAGCCAAAGAAGCCATGACCATCTCCATGGATATGATGAGAGGCAACAAATGGAGGCTTTTCTGCCTGAGTTTCAGCTTTATCGGCTGGATACTTCTCTGTGGCCTGACCATGGGTATCGGCTTCCTTTGGCTGAACCCCTATATGAATGCGGCCTACACCGCATTCTACAATGAGATCTCAGGAGAATACCAGAGATACGGCCGGGCAGAATGATCTGAAGACAGGTTGTGTCTTCTGCCCAAAAAGAAAAAGATTACCCCGGAAGGGGAGATGATCTTAAGGTCATCCCCTTTCCGGGGTTTTTTCTTTCCCTGGTTTTTTCATATTCATGTCTCCGGAATTATGGCTTCAAAAAATAATTATCATAGCATAAATGGATAAAATTGTAAATGAAATATATTTGATATTATATAATTATAAAAACTATAATAATATATGTAAAAATATAAATAGTATATATAAAACACAAATATTTACCTTTTCTTCCATGGGGATCCGACTATAATAGGATTTACCGGAGAGAGATACGGTTTTCTTTCTGCGGGAGAGGAGGCTGCCCATGAGAGACCTGACGGACCTGATGACTGAAGAAAGAGTCATTGATACGGACTACGGACCATACCGGCTGAAATACTGTTTCCACCGGACCCGGGAAGGCAGATGGACCTATTACGGTGTCTCCGTGGCCCAGTACGGCAGGAACGGAGAGGAAGAAAGGCTCAGGGACAGGGAAGTGATCCCGGCTTTCTCGGAAGATTATCAGGAGACACAGGACTTCTGGGAGATGCTGATCCGGGAGGAGGTATTTCCGGTCCATCTGTTCAGTATCGCTGATGACTGGAACTATCCTGAGGATCTTTGATTTTCCTTCCATGGTGGATTATGCTATACTTAAAGAAATACTGACAGGTACAGTACAGATCCATGGAGGACATCATGATCAGACATAAAGCAGTATACGCTCCCGGCAGCGGAGAGATCGTGGAGAAAAAATCCCGTTTTATCGCCCATGTACAGTCTGCGGAGACTGTGGAGGAGGCCCAGGGATTCATCGAGGAGATAAAGAAAAGATATTGGGATGCCAGACACAATTGCTACGCTTTCTCCGTGGGAACGGAGAATCCGGTCACCAGGTTCAGCGATGACGGGGAACCCGGAGGGACCGCCGGAAAGCCCATCCTTGAGGTGATACTGGGAAGCGGGATCCGGAACGTGGTCATCGTGGTTACCCGTTACTTCGGGGGAACCCTGCTTGGCACCGGCGGACTGGTCCGTGCCTATACGGAGGCTTCCAGGGAAGGGATCCGGAATACGGTGGTGGTGGACAAGATCCCCGGGATCCGGCTTCTCCTGTCTTCGGATTACACTGATCTGGGCAAGATCCAGTACATCCTGGCCCAGCAGGAGACCGTGACGGAGGAGATCATCTATACCGACCGGGTAATGATCCGGGCGGCCGTCGCCTCCGAAGCAAAAGACGGCCTGGTCCGTAAACTGATCGAAGCCACCAGCGACAGGGTGAAGATCACAGAAGACGGGGAGGTCTATTTCGGAGAGGCAGCGGGGGAGAAACTTGTATTTGACTGAAGAGGTCATACGCTTCCGAACGAAAGAAAAAGGCTATAACACTGATCCATAAGTGTCATGTGCATTGAGATACACAGGGAAGAAAACTTATGGACCAGGTTATGGCCTTTTATTATTTTCCGGATATGATTATCCGGACAGATCAGTTCTGGCTGTTTCTCTTGGCCCGGTACCTGGCGGTAGGGTCAAGGATCTTCTTGCGGAGCCGGATGTTCTTGGGAGTGATCTCCACCAGCTCGTCCGTATCGATAAATTCCAGGGCCTGCTCTAGACTCAGGATCCTGGGCGGTGTCAGCTTGAGGGCTTCATCGGAACCGGATGCACGGGTGTTGGTCAGCTTCTTGGTCTTGCAGACATTGACCTCGATATCGTCAGATTTTCCGTTCTGACCGATGATCATGCCGGAGTAGACTTTTTCTCCGGGGCCTACAAAGAGAAGTCCCCGCTCCTGGGCATTAAAGAGACCGTAGGTGATGGTCTCCCCGGATTCGTAGGCGATGAGGGAACCCTGTTTACGGTACTGGATGTCTCCCTTATAGGGACCGTACCCGTCAAAAAGGGTGTTCATGATCCCGGTTCCCTTGGTATCGGTCAGGAATTCCCCACGGTAGCCGATCAGTCCCCGGGAAGGGATGGAGAATTCCAGCCGGGTGGACCCTGAACCGGACATGCTCATGTTCTGCAGTTCGCCCTTTCTCTGGCTGAGTTTCTCGATGACGGTACCCGAGAATTCATCCGGGACATCAATGACGGCGATCTCCATAGGTTCAAACCGGTGGCCCGCCTTGTCGGTCCGGTAGAGGACCTCCGCCTTGCTGACAGCGAACTCGTAACCCTCACGGCGCATATTTTCGATGAGGACGGAAAGATGAAGCTCACCGCGGCCCGAAACCTTGAAGGAATCCGTATTCTCCATCTCTTCCACACGGAGGCTCACGTCCGTGTTCAGCTCGCGGAAGAGTCTGTCCCTTAAGTGGCGGGAGGTGACATATTTTCCTTCCT
>CAJGDH010000122.1 GCA_904502145.1 uncultured Eubacterium sp. | reverse complement strand
ACCGTTTCATGCTCTCTTTGTTCAATCACAGCTACTGGGTCCTCGGCAGTCTGCTGGGCAGCCTTCTCGGGGCGGTTCTGCCCTTCTCCACGGCGGGGATCGAATTCTCCATGACAGCTTTGTTCGTGGCGGCCTTCACACAGCAATGGCTCGAAACACGTGACCACATTCCTGCGCTGACGGGATTACTAGGCACACTCCTGTGCCTTATTCTCTTTGGCAGGGATCGTTTTCTGATACCCGCCATGCTGCTGATCACGCTGATCCTGACCCTTCTGCCCCGCAGGAAGGCGGTGAAGCAATGAGAGCCGTTATCCTTGTCGCCGCTATGGCCCTTGTCACCATGGGGCTTCGATTTCTTCCTTTTCTGGTGTTCCGTAAAAAGACTCCGCCCTATATCGAGTACCTTGGCAAAGTCCTTCCCGCAGCCATCATGGGTATGCTTGTGGTCTACTGCTTAAAGGACATGAGCATAACTACAGCTCCGTACGGATTGCCGGAGCTGTTTGCGGTGGGTTGTGTAGTCGGGATGCAGGTATGGAAGCGCAATTCTATTCTGAGCATTCTTGCCGGAACGGCAGTATACATGCTGCTGATCCGTCTGATCGTCTGACCCGCCGTCCCTGGCTGATAGGTCCGGCAAAAAAATAAGGCTGTCTACTGTTTCAGTAAACAGCCTGAAGAGATCCTTAGCGGTGATCTTCTGTCAGATATGCTCTGCCAGCTTGGCATATAACTTGCGGTATACTCCTGGGACTCCGTCTTTTAAATATTCTTCCACTCCAAACCGATCAGGAAGGATACTATCCACAATTGACAGTACATCTTTTCTGTCAAATTTACCCTCAACCATCTTCAGTATGTCGCAGATTCGGGAAATATCTTCCTTATTGTGTACATCAATACCCATAACACGCATGCCGCCGCCTGAAATCTGTTCCAGTTCATCCAGACTCAGTTCCCTCTTCTCATCGAACAGAGCTTTCACTTCTTCAGCTGATTTGCAGTCCTTGATCTTATCCAGTATATCGTTCTTCATAAGTTATGCTCCTTTTATTTAATCTTTCTAATTATTATTTCTATGGATACAATCAGTATAACAAAAAAAGTCCCCGTAATAAAGTACAATCACAATTATTTGGTCTTCACAAAACAAACTAAGGATATCTGCTCTTTAACAGACATCCTCATTCTGACCGATCCGCTCCGGATCCGTTCCGGATCAGATTCGGACTTTATTCTGACTCGCCACATATAACCCCTCGATGAACGCCTCTCTTGCCGCGCGGCAGGCAGCTTCGCTTCCGATGATGATTCCTCCCCCGGAATTAACCCTGGCGGGGGGATAAATATATTTGACCAGCTTAACATTTCCTGATTTCAGGGCCTTGTCCAGGGCATAGACAGCCTCCACCGGCGAGCCGATCATGTAGGCATAAGGAGTCCCTGCCGGAACATTTAACAGTTCACTGTAGTAAGTGCCCATCTTCGGTATACATTGGGCATAGAATTTGCTGGAGGGATCTCCCTCGAAAATGTATCCTTCGGACCGGGTCTCCACAAACTCCTTGATATAGCTCAGGGCAGCCTTGACTTTTTCCACCGAAGGCGCAGAGAAAGTCCCGTAGACACATCCGCTGATCTTACTTCGGGTGCTGTGTCCCCCTCCGAAATGTGCCTTCACCTGCAGAGCCTTGATCTCCACTTTCTTGGTGGCATCATCCATCGCCATGAAACAAGGGTCATCATTAGTGGCAGTGAAGATGCCGATGCTCCGGTGTCCCTCCGGAAGTTTATACAGTTTTGCATATTCTTCCGACACATTGGCGATCACCTTTTGGGACAGGATATATTCTTTTAATGGCACCAGTTTTTTCATAATATCTTACCTAGCCGATTTCCATGGGATTATCGTAACAGTATTCCACCGCGTTCAGAAATGCTTTCGCAGCAGCCCTGCAGGCTGACTCCGTGCCATACAGAATCCCGCCTCCCATATTTGTCTTGGTCGGGATCCTGTAAAGATGGGCAATCCTGGTATCTCCGGTTTTCAGCGCCTGGTCCAGTGCGTATGTTGCCGCCACCGGTTCTGCGGAAAGATGGGCCACGGCACTCTCCGGAGGAATCTGATACTTCTCCAGATAGTAAGGACCGGAACGGGGAATCAGATGAGCATAGCAGTATCTGTCCTCATCTTCGTCAAACATATAATAATTTGAGTGACGTTCGATAAAATCCTTTGCGTACAGCATTCCCATCCTGACATCCTGCACTTTGGACCCGGAGAGCATTCCGATCACTACTCCTCTTTCGTGAGCCCATAGATTGCCCAGGCCCACATGTGCACTGTTGACAAAAGCCACCTTTACATCTGCTTTCTTGGTGGCATCGTCAAGAGCAAGGTAAAGTACCTCCTCACAGTCGGTGCTCAGGAAACCTATGCTCTGATGGTCCCGGGGGATATCCAGAAAATCTCTGTAAAATTGTGTCACATTCGGTACGATCTGTGCCCGGAGCACGCTCGTTTTCTTAATTCTTTTCATCATGGTTCATCCCTGTTATAAGACACCACTGTTACAGGATAACCATACCATATTTTCCCTGATTAATATAATGTTTACCTGTCATCATTTTTGTAAAATAACATAGTCAAAGCGGCTGCCCGTGCTTTTTGCTCAGGCAGCCGCTATAACATGGAAAATCCGTTTTGTCATTAAACTTCAGGTATAAGAATTATGATTTGTATCCGTTCCCATACTCTTTGCGCATTTGTGTAAGTACCAGATAAACCGGATCGTACACTTCAACATCATCGCACATATCCCGGTATTTTTCATACAGGACCGGAAGTTCTGTGCAGCCCAGGATACAAATATTTTTTCTATGGATCAGTTCTGAAAATACCGCGCTTACCGCATCATTATACTGATCTCTTTTTACGGCCCCGATACATTCTTTCAGCAGAGCGTATTCCTCCTCCCCGGGTGCCTGGCAGCTGATTCCCCGGGCCTTGCATGCTTCCTGATAGACTCCGGATTCTATGGTTCCCACGGAAGCCAGAAGAAACACTTCACGAATCGTTCTCACATAAGCTGTCTATACAGACATCAATGATATTTATTATTTTCCCCTCAGCCTCCGGGACCTGCCTGTATATGTCAGAAAGGAACAGATGGGCCGTATTACATGCCAGCAGGATCCGGTCACAGCCACTGTTTATGAGGTTCCTGACCGATTCCGACATCTCATCCACAAGCTGCTTTCTGTCTTCCCCGTATAATGACGCCCTGACACGGTCCGGCAACGTACACCGGTTATCAATGATGATCCTGGGACGCTCCGGGTCTTCCTCTGCATAGAACACCTCTGCATATTGCCTGAAGAGATGTATGGTTGCATATGTTCCCATACCTCCCAGTACACCTATTGTATATGATCTGCCATCCATTTTTCTCTCCTCGATTATCTCTCTACCATATTCCTGTGACAAACACTATGATAAGAAGCAAAGGCAATACATATTGAAAATATGGTTTCAGTTTCTCCGGGAATCTTATTCCCCGGCCGGTATTACATTCCTGAAGATAGGACTCGAATCCCCATCCTGCTTTCGTAACGCAGAAGAAAACAAAGACAAGGCAGCCAAGGGGCAGAGTGATGCTGCTGACAAGAAAATCCTCCAGTTCAAGGAAGTTCATTTTCCCCATAAACAATACGTTTTTCCAGACATTATAGCCCAGAATACACGGGATACTGCCGAAGAAAACGGTTACCAGGTTAATCAGGACTGCCGTTCCCCTGCTGATTCCAAAACTGTCCTTCAGCATTGCGATAAGATTCTCAAATACCGCAATTACGGTAGAAAAGCTGGCAAATGTCATGAAAAGGAAAAAAAGACTTCCCCAGATCATCCCTCCGGACATACTGACAAAAACATTCGGAAGAGTGACAAAGATCAGTGCCGGTCCCTGGTCCGGACGAACGTTGAAGGCGGAACAGGCAGGGAAAATAATAAGGCCTGACATGACGGCCACAAAGGTGTCCAGGATACATATGGTTGCCGCTTCTTTAGGAAGTGTGTTTTCCTTTGACATATAACTTCCGAAGATCTCCATGGCGGCATTTCCGATACTCAAGGTAAAAAACGCCTGATTCATGGCAGCCCTTATCACCTTGCTCAGACCGATGGACTCCACCTTTTTCAGATCCGGTACAAGATAGAACCTGATTCCTTCAAGCCCTCCCGGAAGCAGGATACTCCTTACCGCCAGGATCAGAATAAGGATAAGCAGACTGGACATCATATACGTGCTGACCTTCTCTATTCCTTTTTGCAATCCTTTTGAGCACACCACAGAGCCGAACACCACTGTCAGGGTCATCCAGAGCATCATCTCCGCAGGGGATTCCAGCAACCGGCTAAATACAAGACCGGTTTCCTCTGTGCTCATTCCATCCTGGAATCTCCCAGTGGCGAATTTGAAAAAATAAGACACCATCCAGCCTGCCACCGTCGTGTAATAGATCATCAGGATATAGCAGCCGGCAAGGCAGACCCATCCATGAAGGTGCCATTTGCTGCCGGGTTTCTCTATAAGCTTATAAGCCTGATGGACACTTTTTCTGCTGGCCCTTCCCAAAGAAAGTTCAAATGTCAGTACCGGCAATCCCATTATCGTCAGAAATAAGAGATAGAACAGGACAAATATGCCTCCTCCGTTTTCTCCTGTCACATAAGGAAATCTCCATACATTTCCTATCCCGATCGCACAGCCGGCGCTAACCAGGATAAATCCCAGCCGCGAGCCGAATCCTTCTCTTTGCATCTGTATCCTCTCTTTGCTATTCCCTGATATCAGTAGTTCCTTGACTTTTTTATCATAACTACTGCTTTTCTTCAATACAAAAAAGGCATATGTACATTTTTCATTTCCGTATTGACATTTCCTTGTATTCTATATCAGGGGAATTGTCACAGAATCGTCTCACTGGGCAGAAAAACGCCGAAAAGTAAACTCATATAGATTTCTTTTCGATAATGAGAGAAAATGTGATACACTATAATAAATCTATGTAAGGAAAAACAGATCAACAGGATCAGGAAACTGAACGAAGACAGTAAAAATTATGATAAATCAGGAAACCATGATAAAAAACAAAAGATGCGACCTGCACAGTCATTCGATATTTTCCGACGGCACCCTGTCCCCGACGGAGCTGGTAAAGCTTGCTGAAGAGCGGGATATCCGGGCACTGGCACTGACGGATCACAACACATCCAAAGGGCTCCCGGAGTTTATGGAGGCGGGATCCCACAGCAGTGTCATCACTGTCCCGGGATGTGAGTTTACTACCGAGTGGAACGAGATCGAGATTCATATCATAGGCCTTTTCTTTAAAAGGCAATACTGGAATGAGATCGAAGACTTTCTGGAATTCTCCCATATCGCCAAATATAACAGCAATATCCGACTGATCGATAACCTGAATAAAGCCGGCTACAAGGTGTCTGTCGAAGAAGTCTCCGCATTGACTGAGGGCGAGTTCAACCGTGCCCATGTTGCCAGGGTTCTGATGGCAAAAGGCTATGTCCAAAGTGTAAGTGAGGCTTTCGACACTCTTCTCAAGCCGGGGGGCGGCCTCTATTATCCTGCCCGCAGGATCACTTCCGTGGCGGCAATCCATTTCATCAAAACCTTCGGTGCGACAGCGATCATGGCCCACGGGTTGAAGGACCTTCCGAAAGAGCAGATGAAAGATGTTCTGCCCGCGGCAAACAGAGCAGGTCTCGATGCCATCGAGACAAGGTACAGCGATTTTGACGAAGAGATGACCGAAACAGCAGTCTCCCTTGCCAACCGGTTCAATCTTAAGCAAAGCGGTGGT
>CAJGDH010000121.1 GCA_904502145.1 uncultured Eubacterium sp. | reverse complement strand
TTCAGGAGAAAGGGATGGCGGATATCCTGGTGGGCAACAATCGGAAAAAGGACATCGTCTCCCTGCTTTCCCGCTACTTTGAGGAGAGGGAGCAGATCAGCGACGTGCCGGATCTGAGCCGCAGGACGGAATATGAGCCCCTCTTCGTCACCAGACTGAGCGGCCACACAAGGGCCTATCTCAAGATCCAGGACGGATGCGACCAGTTCTGTTCCTATTGTATTATTCCCTACACCAGGGGACGTATCCGGAGCAGAAAACCGGAAGATATCCTGGAGGAGGTGAGAGAGCTGACCGGCCAGGGATTTAAGGAATTCGTCCTCACCGGGATCCACATCTCCTCCTACGGGAAGGATCTGGGGACCACGGACCTTTCGGACCTTCTGGGACGGCTCAATGCCATGGAAGGCGTGGAGAGGATCAGACTGGGTTCCCTGGAACCCCGCATCATCACGGAGGAATTCGCCCGGACACTGGCGGGATATGAGAAGATCTGCCCCCATTTCCACCTGTCCCTGCAGAGCGGCTGCGACGAGACTCTGAAAAGGATGAACCGCAAATATACCACCGCGGAGTATGAGGAAGCACTCGGGATCCTGAGGCGCACCTTCAAAGACCCCGCCCTGACCACGGACGTCATCGCCGGTTTTGTGGGGGAGACTGACGAGGAATTTGAACAGACCTGTGCCTATCTGGAGAAGATCAACCTCTATGAGATGCATGTCTTCAAATATTCCCTGCGCAAGGGAACACGGGCCGAAAGGATGGAGGGACATGTGCCGGAGCAGATAAAGACCGCCAGGTCCGACCGCCTGCTGGCCATGACACAAAGACACAAGAAGGCCTATATGGCCGCTTATCTGGGACGGAAGGAGAGCGTACTCCTGGAGGAGGAGGTCCTCCGGGAGGGGAAGAGATATATGCAGGGTTATACGAAACACTACATCAAAGTGCTCATTCCTGTGGAAGATTCCCCGGTTTCTCTCCACTCCAATCAGATAATCGACGCAAATATCGAGCGAATCTGGGACGAGGATACGACCCTCGGCAAAGTTTCGATTGAATTTTCCCATTAATCATAGTAAAATGATAAGCGTATTTATCTGTGCGGGAAGGAGGCAGCCATGGCAAACAACAACACACAGTTCTTTCAGGTCGTGAAGGAACAGGAGTATGACGTAAGATCCATCATCAAGGAAGTATATGAAGCCTTGTCCGAGAAGGGATATAATCCGGTGAACCAGATCGTGGGCTATATCATGTCCGGCGATCCCACCTATATCACCAGCCACAACAATGCCAGAAGCAGCATCACGAAAGTGGAGAGGGACGAGATCATCGAAGTTCTCTTTGAGAACTATATCGAAACCCAGCTGAAATCATGATGGATGAACGATGGATGGGTCTCGATTACGGGACCAAAACAGTCGGCGTTGCCGTCAGCGACAGCCTAGGGATCACCGCCCAGGGACTGGAGACGGTCTTTCGGAAATCGCCGAAGAAATTAAGACAGACACTGGCCCGCATCGAGGAATTGATCGGGGAGTACCGGGTCGTGAAGATCATACTCGGTCTGCCCAAGAACATGAACAATTCCCTGGGGGACCGGGCTGTGGAGACGATCGCTTTTAAAGAGATGCTGGAAAGAAGAACAGGACTGGAAGTTGTCCTGTGGGATGAGAGACTGACGACGATGGAATCCGAGCGCATCCTGATGGAGGGGGGCGTGCGGCGTGAACATCGTAAAGAGAAGATTGACCGGATGGCTGCGGCACTGATCCTGCAGTCATATATGGATGCTCATCCCATGACTGAAGAGAAAGCCGGGAAGGCGGAAGAGGAGCAGGATTAGTTATGATGAAAGATTATGCAACGATTCCATTCTATACGGACGATGGAGAGGAGATCGAACTGGCTGTCCTGGAACAGACCAGGATAAACGGGATCAATTATCTGCTCGTTTCCGCCATGGAAGAAGAGGACCCGGGCGAAGATACAGAAGAAGCATACGCATTTATCCTCAGGGAGACAGGGTCTGCCGGGCAGGATGAGAGCGAGTATGAAGAGGTCGAGGACGAGGAGGAATTCCTGTCCGTCTCCAAGATATTTGAACAGTTAATAGACGATATAGATTTTGAAGTAGAATAATCTTTTGCGGCTGTTTAGGCGGCATTGTGAAAAACCCTCCGACAGATACACAGGTATATGGACGGGTTTTTTTACTGGACAACAGAATACAGACTTTGCTGCAGACACCGTAAAAAGGCTTTTCTGCTTCTGCAAAAACGGAGGTAGAAACTTGAAGAAAACGGTTAAAGAGTCGGTGAAGATAATACCTCTCGGCGGATTAGAGCAGATCGGAATGAACATTACCGCATTCGAGTACGAGGACACGATCATTGTGGTAGACTGTGGTCTGGCTTTTCCGGACGAAGAGATGTTAGGAATAGATCTGGTCATTCCGGATTTCACCTACTTGAAGGAGAATGCATCAAAGGTTAAAGGACTGGTGATCACTCACGGGCATGAGGACCATATCGGGGCAATTCCCTATCTGATGACGGAACTGAACATCCCCATCTATGCCACCAAGCTTACCATGGGTCTGATCGAGAATAAACTGAAAGAGCACGGCCAGATGAAGACCACCAGAAGAAAAGTGATCAAACACGGCCAGTCCATCAATCTCGGATGTTTTCGTATTGAATTTATCAAAACAAATCACAGCATATCTGATGCTGCGGCACTTGCCATCTATACCCCGGCGGGAGTGATCGTTCACACCGGCGATTTCAAGATAGACTACACCCCCGTATTCGGGGATGCCATCGATCTGGGGCGGTTTGCCGAACTGGGCAAAAAAGGCGTGCTGGCGCTCATGTGTGACAGCACCAACGTAGTAAGAGAAGGCTTTACCCCCTCCGAGAGGACCGTGGGGAAAGCCCTGAAAAATATCTTTGAGGACAATAAGGACCACAGGATCATCGTGGCCACCTTCGCGTCCAATGTCGACAGGGTACAGCAGATCATCAACTGTGCCTATGAACTGGGAAAGAAAGTGATCGTGGAGGGAAGGAGCATGGTGAACACCATCTCCACCGCCGCTGAATTAGGATATATCCGGATTCCGGAAGACACATTGATCGATATCGAACAGATGAGGAAATATCCGGATGATCAGCTTGTTCTGATCACCACGGGAAGCCAGGGGGAGACCATGGCTGCCCTGTCCCGCATGGCCAATTCCGTGCACAGAAAGGTCTCCATCGTACCGGGAGATGTCATCATCTTCAGCTCCCATCCGATCCCGGGAAATGAGAAGGCTGTTTCCAGGATCATGAACGAGCTGGCAAAGAAAGGGGCCAAGGTGATCTTCCAGGATACCCATGTATCCGGACACGCCTGCCAGGAGGAGATCAAGCTGATCTACACCCTGACCAAACCCCAGTACGCGATCCCCGTCCACGGGGAGTTCCGCCATCTGAAGCGCCATAAGGAACTGGCCATGGAGATGGGCATACCCAAAGAAAATGTACTGATCCTCCATTCCGGGGATGTGCTTTCCATATCCGAGGATGAAGCCGAGGTGGAGAGCAGGGTCACCGCCGGCGGGATCTATGTGGACGGCCTGGGCGTGGGCGATGTGGGCAATATCGTGCTCCGCGACCGCCAGAACCTGTCCCAGAACGGCCTCTTTATCGTGGTGGTCACACTGGACCGCTACAACAACATGCTGCTGGCCGGACCGGACATCGTCTCCCGCGGATTCATCTATGTGCGTGAGAGCGAGGAACTGATCCAGGAAGCCAGACAGGTGGTCATGGATTCCCTTGACCATTGCAATGACAGAAGGATAACCGACTGGAGCCGGATCAAGAACAACATACGGGATGACCTGAGTGAGTTCATCTGGAAACGGATGAAACGGCGTCCTATGATCCTGCCCATCATCACGGAAGTCTGACAGGAAGGCCCCCCAGGGGGCCGGGACTGTCCCGGCAGACAGGAGACGGCAGCCGATATGGAAAAACCGACGAAAAAAGACAAAGAAGAAAAAAGAAAACAGCAGATCCGGGAGATCCTGGACAAGACCATGGAACTTCGGGATCTCATCCTGAATTCCGAGGATTACATCCGCTACCGTAAAGAACTGGAGACCCTCAAGGAGTCGGAGAAGACCTACCGGAGGCTGAATGAATTCCGAAGAAAGAATATCGACATTCAGCTTCTGGAGGATGAGAGCAGAAGTGACGAGCTGGCCCGTGAACTCTATTCCGAGTATTCCGATGTCCTCAATCTGCCCCTGGTGGAGAGGTTCATGATCACGGAGCAGACCATCTGCAAGACCATGAGGAAGGTACAGAACCAGGTATTTGACGGGATCGACCTCGACATCTCCTACATGGACTGAGGCGCAAAGAGGAAGAACACATGATAAAAAAGACACTGATCATCTGTATCAAAGTATTGTCATTAATCCTGATCGTGCTCCTGATGGTCTATCTCTTCAGGACCTGCAGGGATTTCGGCTATAAGGTCTTTTCCGACAAGGCCAAGGATGCGGCCGGATCCCCCCAGGTGGTTGAGGCGGTCATCCATGTGGACCAGGGGGAATCCCTCCTGGAGATCGGGGAGGAGCTGGAGTTCCTTTCCATCATCCGGGACAAATGGGTATTTGCCGTCACAGCCCGCTGTATGGACGATTATGACAAGATCCAGGAGGGGGACTATGTGGTGAATTCCGCCCAGAAGCCCTCGGAGATCCTGACTTCCATGCTGACCAAGGAGGAGAAGGAGAAATGACCCGGGAAGCCCGAATCACTGATTTTATCCGCTCTTTTTACGTTGACCGCAACTCCGGTCAGCTCAAAAAGATCGAGGAGGAAGCCCTCCGGAACGATGTTCCCATCATCCGCAGGGAGACCAGGGAACTATTGCGAATATTATTGAAAATGAACCGGCCGGAGAGAATTCTGGAAGTGGGAACTGCCATAGGATTCTCTTCGGTTTTTATGGCTGAGAATACGGGGGAAGAAACCCTCATCACCACCATAGAGAACTATCCGCCGCGGATTTCGCGGGCGAAGGACAACATCCGGTCCGCCGGGATGGACCACAGGATCACCCTGCTGGAAGGGGACGCCGCCCAGGTGCTGAAAGAACTTGAAGGGCCCTATGACCTGATCTTCATGGATGCAGCCAAAGGGCAGTACATTCATTTCCTGCCGGAAGTGACCCGCCTGCTGGCATCAGGAGGGGTCCTGGTATCCGACAATGTCCTCCAGGACGGGGACGTGGTCAATTCCCGCTACGGCATCCGTAGGAGGAACCACACTATCCATGCCCGTATGAGGGAGTACCTCTATGCCCTGACCCACCACGAATGTCTTGATACGGTGGTCCTCCGGGACGGGGACGGCGTGGCGGTCAGTGTGAAAACGGACAATGAAAAAACGACTGAGAAAGGATAAACGGAATGAGACAGACGGAATTACTGATACCTGCCAGCAGCCTGGAAGTGCTGAAGACCGCCGTGTTTTACGGGGCTGACGCAGTCTATATCGGCGGGGAACTCTACGGTCTGCGCGCCAAGGCAAAGAACTTCTCCCGGGAGGATATGGAAGAAGGGATCCGTTATGCCCATGCCCACAGCGTAAAGGTCTACGTCACGGCAAATATCGTGGCCCACAACAGGGACCTGGAAGGAATAGAGGAATATTTCCGGGAACTTAAGGAGATGGGGCCGGACGCCCTCATCATCTCCGATCCCGGTGTGTTCTCCCTGGCCAGAAAGGTCTGCCCGGAGATACCGGTACACATCAGTACCCAGGCAAACAGCACCAACTATGCCACCTACCGCTTCTGGCATGACCTGGGAGCATCCAGGGTGGTGGCCGCCAG
>CAJGDH010000120.1 GCA_904502145.1 uncultured Eubacterium sp. | reverse complement strand
TATAGGTGTCCATGGCAAAGAATTCGGCTGTGACCGGTTCCGTCTCCGTCCTTTTTCCGCAGCCCCAGAACATCAGGGCCAGACAGAGTAACCCTGTACAGATAAACCGCTTTCTTCTTTTATTCATATGGAACAACATCTCTTTCCAGCCTCCCGGTCTAACGGAGATATCTCTCCATCCAGTCCGTCATCCTCTCATAGGCAGCCGGGTTGAGGCGGTAGATGGTCCATTTCCCGTGTTTCCGGGACTCCACTACCCCCGCATCCTTCAGGAGGCCCATATGATGGGACAGGGTGGACTGGCCGAAATCCATCTTCTCCAGTAGTTCGCTGGCATTATGTTCTTTTTCCTTCAGGTAATCCAGGATACGAAGGCGGTTTTCATCGGACATGGCCTTGAAGATCCTGGCATAGACTACATATTGTTGATTATTCATGATATCCTCCGACCCATGACCGGGGTTCTGACCCGGTTGATCATGGCAAATCATCCTCTGTACGGAATCTTCCCGATGGCCCTTTACAGGTTTTACAGGTTGACCCTTTACAGGTTCGGAAACAGATTTCCGTCAGATCTCCCAGTCCGCATTATCCGGGATCTGCATCTTCTTCAGATCCTTGCGGTTCTTATTGTTGATAATGAGTTCAGGATTCTTGACCATTACCTTGGCAAAAGCGGGAACCGAGTGGGTGATGAAAGCTCCGCCGCCGATGATCACGCCGTCCCCGATCACCGTATCGCCGCCCAGGACGGTGGCACCGGAGTAGATCGTCACGCGGTCTTTGATGGTGGGATGTCTCTTGGTGTCCCTGAGTTTTTGTCCCTGCCGGGTGGAAAGAGCACCGAGGGTAACCCCCTGATAAAGCTTCACATTATCCCCGATCTCCGTGGTCTCACCGATAACGATGCCGGTACCGTGGTCGATAAAGAAGTATTCCCCGATGGTGGCACCGGAGTTGATGTCGATCCCGGTACGCCCGTGGACATATTCCGTCATGATCCTGGGGATCAGGGGGACATCCTGAACATAAAATTCATGGGCGATACGGTAGACATAGATGGCGAAAAGACCGGGGTAGGAGAAGATGATGTCCTCCCTGCTTTTCGCTGCCGGATCCCCGTAGAAACCCGCCTCCACATCCTTCATCAGCATGGACTGGATGTAAGGCAGTTTGCGGATGAAATTCGCGCAGACTTCCTCCGCCTTGCGGTCGATCTCCATGGCGGTATATTTCATGTAATCTCTGTAATGGTAGGCCTGTGCCACCTGCCTCTTCAGGGATTCGTAGATGGAGGCGATCCTCTCTCCGATAAAGTTTTCCGGGGAGATCAGAGTGATGTTCTCCGGTCCGAAATAACCGGGAAATACTACCCTCCTCATGTCTTTCAGGATCTCGATGATCTTGCCGCGGTCCGGCAGATGTCTTCCGGCATTCGACACGATATAATCCTTCTCCTCGCATCTGCCCGCGATCTCTTTTGACGCTTCAAGTATAATGGTGTTGATCGATTCTTTCATCTTTTTTCCTTTTCTCCTGTGATTGCATCATGTACGGTCAGCGGATCGGTCCGTCTGCCGATCCGGACATGTTCCTGTCAATATCTGTCATTATCCGTCAATACCCGCCTCCGGTCACATCCAGAGCGGCATCATCGTTGTAGGCGGTACCGCCGGCACCGCACCAGTTGCATTTGACCTTATCGGTTCCGTCATAACAGTTCACTTTGCCGCAGCTTCCGCACACGAAACATTTCTTTGCCCCGCACCAGGGACATCCCGGATATTCCTCATCCGTAAAGAAACTCCCGCTGAAGCTGGTCTTGTCAAAACCTTCCTTCTCCGCCATATCCTCCCGGAGCTTGAAAGCCCAGGTCCTCACCCAGTCATTATCT
This sequence comes from uncultured Eubacterium sp., assembly GCA_904502145.1. GTDB lineage: Bacteria > Bacillota > Clostridia > Lachnospirales > Lachnospiraceae > Anaerobutyricum. The sequence goes on along the minus strand of CAJGDH010000120.1, from coordinate 4,017 downwards.
CTTCTCTCTATCCTGATCCCGTACAGTTTCCCGGCCTGATTACATTTGGCCAGGATCACACTGGCTTTTTTCTTCATGGCATCTTCCTCCTCTTCTTCCGTCTGCCGCCGGCTTTTCCACAAAACCGGACATCAAGATTCCTCCACGGCTTCGCCTTCGGGTTCTTCCTCAAAGACCAGGGCGATGGAGATATCGTCCCCGCTCCCTTCTCTGGTCCTCTTTTCAAAATTGCGTTTCAGGCTCTTTTTCGCCTTGTCCTCATCATCCAGCATCCTGCTGATCAGCCCGTGGTATTTCAGAAAATCTTCTTCACTGGCAAATGATTTGTAGAGCCCGTCGGTTGAGACGAACATGGCCCTTGGCCTGTCCGGCGAGAACCAGTGCTGAAAATAGAGGCAGGCGTTGGTGTTGCATAAGGAGGAGGTGTAGTTGGCGTGGGAATTGGGATCCTCCACCGGGATAAAGATCCTCCCTTCCCGGCTGAGCACCACAAATCCGCCGTCCCCCAGAAGCAGGCCGTAGGAGAATCCATCTCCCATCACGGCTATGAGGACAGTGCTCCCGTAGATGGTCACCGTCTTCAGACGGGCCCGTTCCTCCTCGGTCAGTTTCCCCTTTTCCTCCTCGGTCAGGGGATTCTCCCTGTGGTATTCCTCCACTGCCTCCCGCCATTTCATCAGGATCTGCTTCTCCATCTGCCGGAGGATGAAATCCGGATGCTGACGGAACTGGCCGGCAAAATCTGCCTGATTCATATATTTTTTCAGAAGCTCGATGGAGATCCTCACCGCGATCCTCGCACCCACATCGCTTCGGAAATGTTTTGCGCTTCCGTGGCCGTCAGCCACCACAGCGATCCCGTAATCCCCGTCGACGTAGACGCCGGAGCTGTCCTGGCAGACGATATGGCGCCGGATATGGCTGTCTCCGATCACCGTAGCATGAATACCTCTGATCATCCTACCATCCCTCATCAAACTCGATATCCATGTCGGTCAGATCGGTCAGATCCTCCACCCCGAGGATATCCTGTTTCATCTCCTGCACAGCCTCCACCATGGCTTCTTTTTTGGTTCCGGCCACATCCTCGGGAGTCCTCTCCCTTCCCCCTGCATCCGTCAGGGGCATGCTGGCACTGCCGATCTTGGAGGAAGTCACAGCGATCTCCCTCACCAGCTTTTTCAGCATATCCGCGCCGTATGCCTGAAGGACAAGTTCTTCATCCTCCGTAAACTCTGTGAGAACATCCAGGTCCACATTGGAACCGATGGCCAGAGCGATCTTAAGGCCGTATTTGAACCAGCGGTTCTCTTTGAGCATCTGAAAGCCCTTCTGATAGTTGTCCGTCGGATATCCGTCAGTGATCAGGAAGATCACCGGGGCGTAGGAGAGGGAGGGCGAGCTTAGGAAGCTCTTTCTGGAAAGCCTGCTGCAAAGCTCTTCACAGGCCTCGCCCAGATCCGTAACTCCGTCGGCGGTAAGATTCTCCCAGCGTTGGTATTCCTCGATGAGAACCGGTTCCGGTGTGATCCATTCACAGCCGGAGGAGAAGGATAAGACGGCGACTTTCACATCCGTCCCCGCTTCGCCGACACCGATCAGCTCAGGCAGGACGTCACCCATCACCTTGTTCAGGGAGTCCAGCTTGCTTCCCTCCATGCTGGTGGAGGTATCCACCATAAAGAAGATCACCATGCTCTTTTTGGCAGGCGGCATGGTCTCCAGAGGATCGATCGTATCATAATTACTCATAGTCTTCATCCTTTCTGTTCTGCTGAGAAGCTTCCTCCTCGTATTCCCGGATAGTATTCATACGCAAAAACCAGTCTTCCCCCAGTTCAAAACGCAGCCTCATGCCGCCCCAGATGGGCATACCCTGGTTTTTGCCGATCTCCCGGATACTGCCGTCGGGATACATGCCCCGCCATTCGGCGGAACCCAGATTCTTGATGCCGTACAGGCCTTTCTGCTGCCTGTTTTCCACGACGATTCCTGTTACCGTCTCCTTGTCAAAAGGCAGTCTGCCGGTCTGACATTCGTACAACTGCTGCCCCTCTGCCAGCCAGATGGTGTCCATCCCGTTGGTCAGAGGGTAAAAGACCTTGCCGCATCTGGGGCATGTCCTGGTCCCGTTCTCCTGTTCTTTCAGGGTAAAGGAGAATCCGTGGTATCCGCAGCCGCATTCCTTATAATCCATGATCATCTGGACAAAGACCTTCATCCAGTCCACGGCGGAGGGCCGGAGATAGGTGGAGGTCCCGCCATCCATAAAAGCCCTCATGAACATTTTCCTGAGAATATCCGGATAAACCTTCCAGTGGCGGATCAGCTTGTCCTGGATCCCTTTTACCGGGGGGTTTTCATGGTCTCCGGCATCCATGCAGAAGATCCCGTGTTCCGCCCGGAACATTTCCTTCTCCAGGGGGGAAAGGAAACACCGGTTCACCATCATCTTCCCCTCGAAGGGAGATCCGGTGTGGAAGAAATATTCAAAAAGGAACACAGACAGGAAATACCGGTCCGTCTCATCATTGAAATGCAGCGGTTCTCCCCTGCTGCAGGCTTCCAGCAGCTCCGGGGCGGCATATTCCGTGATGCCGATCAGATTCTCCCCGGTCTTTATCACATCTCCGTCATCCGAGATCTCCTCAAAAAGCTCTTTCGCGCAGCAGGTCATGGCTCCGCTCTCCAGGTCAAAGAAAAATGCTGAAGGGTCATCGGAGACATACACCTTCTGCTGAAGATGCATCTGTTCAAAATATGAGGCCAGGGCGAATGCTCCTTCGATCAGAGCCTTCATCCCGGAAAAATATGCCGGCCTGGCTGCCATCTTTCCGGTTTCTTCCTCTCTGGCCAGGCGAATCTCTTCCTTTATCTGGGTGAGAGTCACCATTCTGTTCATATCCATATCTATCACGTCCTGATTCTTCATTCATTCGGAGGGCGCAAACCCTCTCATGCCGTCCATCGGCCTTTATCTTTTTTCATTCTTACATCTCAGTCGTCCAGGATCTCAGCGTGTATCGTATCGCTGAAATCGATCTTCAGTCCCTTCCAGATGGGGACTCCCTTTCCCGGACTGACCGTCTTGGTGCTCCCGTCGGGGAAAAGGCCGGTCCAGGGCTGCCGGGACAGGTTCTTGATCCCGTAAAGGCCTTTCTTCAGGCGGTTTTCGATCACTTCCCCGGTCACCGTCTCGAAATCGTCGTTGTTCTTTTCGGTAAGACAACGGTATAATCTGGCTCCCTGAACTAGAGGGAACTCGAATCCGTTGACGGAAAGGGTATAGATGGTGGTACCGCATTTCTCACAGACCATGGTATGGTCTCCTGCTTTCTCAAAGGCAGCGGCAAATGAAACCCTTCCGCAGGGACAGTGGATGATGTCCAGCTTCAGCTGGATCAGCATCTGTATCCAGCTTTTTTCAATGATCCTGGCATTGGGTTCCCTGATCCCGTAAGTAAAGGAGATCGTGAAAGCCTCCCGGATGAAATCCGGGTAGATCTGCCACAGGCGGATCACATTGTCATGAACCCCCCTCACCGGACGGTTGGAGGTATTTTCCGGGTCGTAGACGAAAACCGGATCCTTGCCATAGTGGATCAGGTCATTTTCCTCCGTCATGACCACACATTTAAGAACCTTGCTCCCCTCCAGAGGATCTCCGCGGAAGAAGAGTTTAAACAGCACCACCGCCAGAGAGTACCGGTCTGTCAGTACATTTGGTTTGGTGATCCCTTTCACCACCTCGGGAGCCATAAAACCTGGCATCCCGCCGATGCCGAAATTCTCCCCGTCGGGAGCCACGTTATCACAGTCACAGACCAGGACGTGCCCCGTCCTGACATCGATAAAAAACCCTCCGTCATTGAGGTCCTGATAACTCTTACCCCGCAGGTGAAGAGCCCGGAAGGCCTTTACGATATTGATGGCGGCGGTGATCATCACATCCAGTGAGGCAAATCTTACCGTGACCTTTCTGGCAGACTGGCCCCTGGCCCTGGGCTTCTCCCAACG
>CAJGDH010000119.1 GCA_904502145.1 uncultured Eubacterium sp. | reverse complement strand
TTGGCGATCTGCATCAACACAGAAGTGACTTCCCTCACCTGGCTGACGCTGCCCGGGGCAGAGCTTAATTCATCGGAATACATGGTCTGGACGGAGTCCACCACCACCATATCCGGCTTCTTTTTGCGGATGGCATCGGCGGCCTGATGGATATCCGTCTCACAGCAGATAAATATCTCCTTTTCAAAGCCTCCCAGACGGTCGGCACGCATCCTGATCTGTTTCTGGGATTCCTCCCCGGATACATAAAGGATGCTTCGGCCTTCGTTGGCCAAGTTACGGCAGACCTGCAGCAAAAGGGTGGATTTGCCGATCCCGGGATCTCCTCCCACCAGGGTCAGAGACCCCTTCACGATGCCTCCTCCCAGGACCCGGTCCAGTTCCGGCATCCCGGAGGACATCCGGTCCTCTTTCTCGGTGGTGATGGAAAATATACCGGTCACCTCTGATGATCCGGCCTTCTTCCCGGACTTTTTCTCCCTGGCCGGGGAGACCACTTCCTCCACCAGGGTATTCCACTGCCGGCATCCCGGGCACTGGCCCATCCATTTCCTGCTTTCATAGCCGCATTCTTTACAAATGAACACTGTTCTTTCCTTTGCCATAGATCTCCCCTGTAGATGTAAAGATGAAAAAGGCCGTCTGTACAGACGGCCGTAAAAACAAAGTTTATAACTTAACTACTCGGATTCTGGATGTCTTTCCCTCATTAAGTTCAATGCTGAAACTGATCTTTCCTCCGAGATTGGAACTCATCCTGCCGATATTGGTCTCGTCCACATATACTTTATACTCACTCTCCGGCTCCATACCCAGGGTGATCTCGATATCATCGTTGGATTCGACCTCAAAGGTAAGCTCAAATTCCCCATCCACAAAGTTATGGACAGCAGAACCGGGAACAGACTCATAAAGCATGGCACCGTTCCGTTCAAGCCTGGTGATCTCCCTGAAGGTCTTTACCTTGTAGGTGTCCCCTTCGAAGGGAAAATCGGAAAGCTTGGTCTTCTGCGGAAGGCTGAAATCTCCGAAACTAAGCGCGTCATTGTCCTGTACGATCAACTCTTTTACATTAGACATTTGTGTTACCTCCGGACCCGATCCGTAAGTGGATCAGGCTGCTGTGTGATTAAACTGCAGCGATCCGGCAAGCGGATCCCTATACTTATATTATATAGGATGCGGACGTCTTTTTCCACATAAAAAACTGAAACCGGACTATTTCTTTTCCCGGAGGATGATCTTTCCCTCCTTCATATCAAGGAGGATACGGCTTCCCTCCCTGATGTGTCCGTTCAGATATTCATCCGCAAGCAGGTCCTCCAGATTATCCTGGATAGCCCTGCGCAATGGCCGGGCTCCATACTGGGGATCGTAGCCCTTCTCCAGAATATGGTCCACCAGTTCCTCCGAGTATTCCAGGGAGAATCCGGGGGTATCGGCCACACGTTCAGCCAGCTCCTTGAGAAGCAGCTTCACGATGTCTCTCTGTTTCTCCTTACTCAGGGTCCTGAAGACCAGGATGGCATCCACACGGTTTAAGAATTCAGGTTTGAAAAGACGTTTCACTTCTTCCAGGACGAAGGATTTCATCTTGTTGTAATCCTGTTCCACGTCCGTCTTTGCCATAAAGCCCAGATGTTTGGGCTGCAGGATCCGGGTCGCGCCGGCATTGGAAGTCATGATGATGACGGTGTTTTTGAAGTCCACCTTTCTTCCGCCGGAATCGGTGATCCGCCCGTCATCGAGGACCTGGAGAAGTATGTTGAACACATCCGGGTGGGCCTTCTCCACCTCGTCGAAGAGAATCACACTGTAGGGGTGCCTTCTCACCTGCTCGGAGAGCTGGCCTCCGTCCTCGTGTCCCACATAACCGGGAGGGGACCCGATCAGCTTGGAGACACTGTGCTTCTCCATATATTCGGACATATCCACACGGATCATGGCCTTCTCATCTCCGAAGAGGGCCTCTGCCAGGGCTTTGGACAGCTCCGTCTTTCCCACGCCTGTGGGTCCCAGGAACATGAAGGAACCGATGGGACGTCCCGGATCTTTCAGACCCACTCTGCCCCTCTTCACGGCCTTGGCCAGGATATCCACTGCCTCGTCCTGTCCCAGGACACGCTCCTTGAGAGTATCTGCCAGGTGGACCAACCGCTCCGATTCGCTCAAACCGATCCTGGTCACAGGGATTCCGGTCCAGGAGGAGACCACCTCCGCCACATCATTCTCCGTGACGGTCATGCGGCCTTTCTCTTTCTTAGCCTCCCAGGAAGCCAGGGCTTCCTCAAGATTCGCGCGGACTTTCTTCTGCTTGGTATTGTTCAGTTTTGCCTTGCGCAGGTTGCCTTCCAGGAGAGCCTCCTCCCTGCGGGCCGAATATCTGTCCACCTGCTCCTGCATATCCTTGATATGTTCCGGCATGGTGTACAGGCCGATCCTCTTCTTGGAAGCAGCCTCATCCATGACATCGATGGCCTTGTCCGGAAGAAAACGGTCACTGACATAACGTTCGGAAAGGGTGACCGCTGCCCGGATGGCTTCTTTGGTATAGCGGACCTGATGGTGCTTCTCGAAATGCTCCTGCAGGCCTTCAAGGATCTTCACCGCCTCATCCAGGGTGGGCTCTTCCACGGTCACAGGCTGGAACCTGCGCTCAAAAGCGGCGTCTTTTTCGATATATTTCCGGTATTCCTCCCGGGTGGTCGCCCCGATGATCTGGACTTCTCCCCTGGCAAGGAAGGGTTTGATGATATTGGAGGCATCGATGGAGCCCTCCGCTCCGCCGGCGCCGATCATGGTGTGGATCTCGTCCACAAAAAGAAGGATATTCCCCGTCATGATCACTTCATTGAGGAGGTTCTTGATCCTTTCCTCAAACTCGCCCCGGTATTTCGATCCGGCCACCAGACCGGGCAGATCCAGGGTGAGGACACGTTTGTCTTTCATAGTCTCAGGGACCTCTTTGCGGACGATCCACTGGGACAGACCTTCCACGATGGCGGTCTTGCCCACACCCGGTTCTCCCACCAGGCAGGGGGAATTCTTTGTTTTCCGGCTCAGGATCTGAATGATGCGCTTCATCTCCTGCTCACGTCCGATCACGGGGTCAAGCCTGCCGTCCCTGGCCCTCTGGGTAAGGTCGTCACAATAGCTGTCGATCAGGGAGGCCCTGCCGGAGGATTTCTTGTTCTCAAAAAGCTGGCGGTACTCCTTCTTGGCGAAGGAAGGATCCACCCCCGAAGCGACAAGAAGGTCAAGATAAGCCTTCTTTCGGTTCACGTTCATCCCCTTGAAGAGTCTCTGGGCGATACAATCCTTCTCCTTGAGGATGGCCAGAAGAATGTGTTCCGTACCCACCTCATCGGCATCAAAACGTTCGGCTTCCACTTCCGCCGCTTCCAGGATCCGGAGGGACTTGGGACTGTAACCCTTGAACTCCTCCTCCGAGACATCCCCCACGGTCATGGACTGACCCAGAGTGGCCTTGAGAAAGTTCTCGTAGGTAAGGCCGCATTCCTGCAGGACTCTGGCAGCCAGGCAGGATTCCACCGAAAGGATCCCCAGCACGATGTGCTCGGTGCCGATATATCTCTGATGGCAGGCCAGGGCGTCTTGCCTGGCTTTGTCCAGGGCTTCATTCACATAGTTGTTGTATTCTCTGCTCATGTTCTACTCCTTCATAAGAAATGATCATACATCTCATCGATGACCGAGTGCATCTCCGATCTGCTGATCCCTTTGCAGATTGCCTGTGCCACCACCAGTCTCATGTTATGATTTATCTTCTCTATCTCGTCGTTCTTGTTCTCCACTTCCACCTGGATCACGGCGCCCCGCCTCCGGTCAAGGATCAGATATCCTTCGCTTCTGAGCATGGCGTAGGCCTTATTCACCGTGTGCATATTGACGCCGAGGGTGTTGGCCAGACTCCTGACGGAGGGTAGGGAATCCCCGTCCCGGAGTTCTTCCTGGGCGATGCCCATCACGATCTGGTTCCTCAGCTGGATATAGATGGCCTGCGGGCTGTTAAAATCTATTTCGATCAACATGGAATCATCCTCTTTCTCCCTGTATTGCCTGTCTGCGGGAAATATGTGCTATGTGTTATATCCTGTGTATATCATATTTCTCTTATCATACCACAGGACTGCCCTTCCCGCAATACGGAGGGCAGAAAAGCTTGCTTCTGCCCGATCAGTCTTATGGCACAAAAAAACTGCCGCCGAAGCGACAGTTCTTTAAAGAAATATGTTACCTGCGATTCATTTACTGTGCACAGTGAAGCAGCTGACAGTAGAGAAGGTCCAGAGCCTCTTTTACCGCGGCGTGACGGACACTGTTCCTGTCCCCGCCAAAGTGGCATCTTTTCACTATTGTCTTCCCGTTTAGATAGACGGCGATGTACACCAGGCCCACCGGCTTTTCTTCTGTCCCTCCGTCGGGTCCCGCGATACCGGTGACAGCGACGGCGGCATCTGCTCCTGTGTTTCTGGCAGCGCCTTCCGCCATCTCAAGGGCACATTCCCTGGATACGGCTCCCTGTTTTTCAAGGGTCTTCTCCGACACGCCCAGATAACGGATCTTCGCTTCGTTGGAGTAAGTGATGAAACCTTCCTTAAAACTGGCGGAGATTCCCTCCGCGTTGACCAGGGTTCCCGCAACCAGACCTCCGGTACAGGATTCCGCCGTGGTAACGGTAATTCCATAATGGATAAGGATCTTCGCAATCTTGTACTCAACCTGAGATTCTTTGGTTATTCTGCCGGAACTCATCATTGCCCTCCTTCTTTTAACACATTAATATTCTTTGCCAGATAATCGATCATGGAGATCAGGGTAAGGATCAATGCTACATAGATCAGGATCTGCTCCAGGATGTGGACCGTATTTCCTCCCAGGTCCATGATCAGAAGGATGATGGCCAGCATCTGGAAGGTTGTCTTGAATTTTCCCCAGTAGCTTGCGGCGATGACAACGCCGTTCTCCACCGCCAGTGTACGGAAACCGGTGATCACAAACTCACGGGCGATGATCACCAGCACGATCCAGGTAGGAATCCTGTTGAGAGACACGAGGCAGATGAAAGCGGAGGTCACCAGAAGTTTGTCCGCCAGGGGATCCATAAATTTTCCGAAATTGGTCACGAGCCCGTATTTTCTCGCGATCTTGCCGTCCGCCAGATCCGTCAGGCTGGCTACGATAAAGATGGCCAGGGCGATCCATTTCGATCCGGGAACAAACCCGGTGAGCAGGAAAAATACGAAAAAGGGGATCAGGATGATCCGGATAATAGTAAGCTTATTTGGTAAATTCATCGGCATAAATAACATCTCCTATCAAATCGTATTCGTTGGCTCCGGTGATCCTTACCGGAACGATATCTCCGGAGACCATCTCCTCCTCGGCATGGACGAAGACGCTCCCGTCGACCTTGGGGGCATCCATATAGGACCTGCCCACATAAATGTCATCATCATAGAGATACCCTTCGATCATCACATCCAGCTTCTCCCCGATCCAGGAATCGGAGAAGGCGGCGCTGATCTCCTGTTGGAGCGTCATGATCTTGTCCCTGCGTTCTTCCTTCACGGAATCCTCCAGCTGGTCAGGCATCAGGGCAGCCCTGGTGCCCTCCTCCGCGGAGTAGGGAAAGACCCCCAGACGTTCAAATTCCATCCGGTCCACAAATTCATACAGACCGCGGAAATCTTCCTCCGTCTCACCGGGGAAACCGGTGATGAGGGTAGTGCGCAGGACGATATCGGGAATCTCCTGACGGAGCCTGCCGATCAGATCCACCAGGTCCTTGCGGGATGTCTTTCTTCCCATCCGTTTCAGGATACCGTCCTCACTGTGCTGGACGGGGATATCCAGATAATGGCAGATCTTCGGTTCCTCCCTGATGGTCCGGATCAATTCTTCGG
>CAJGDH010000118.1 GCA_904502145.1 uncultured Eubacterium sp. | reverse complement strand
GTAATGCCCGTCCCTGAGATAGGGGGGTACCTGCCCCGTCTCCTGCTCCCTGACCAGGGACATGGCACGGTCGATCCCGTTTATGCAGGCATTGCTCTTTGGCGCACAGGCAACATAGGAAGCAGCCTGGGCAAGGATGATCCTCGCCTCCGGGAGGCCGATCCTCTCCACCGCCTCGGAAGCGGAAACCGCCACGGTCAGCGCCATGGGATCCGCATTCCCCACATCCTCCGAAGCACAGATCATGATCCTCCGGGCGATGAATTTAGGGTCTTCTCCTGCATCCAGCATCCGGGCAAGGTAGAAGATTGCGGCATCCGGGTCAGTTCCCCGCATGCTCTTGATAAAGGCCGAGATGACATCGTAATGATTATCTCCCCCCTTATCATAGCGGACAGCCTTCCTCTGGATGCACTCCTGGGCAACGTCCAGATAGATACGGATCTTTCCGTCCTCCCCCTTTTCGGTGGTCAGGATACCAAGCTCCACGGCATTTAAGGCATTCCTGGCATCTCCCCCCGCCATCCGGGCAATAAATACCGCTGCCTCCTCCGTGATCTCCGCGTCATAGGAGCCCATGCCCCTGTCCTTATCCGTCACCGCCGTATGGATCAGGGACAGGATATCCTCTTCGGACAAAGGCTCCAGCTTAAAAATCTTGGACCTGGACAAAAGAGCACTGTTTACTTCAAAATAAGGGTTCTCCGTTGTGGCCCCGATCAGAATGACCGTACCGTCCTCCACAAAAGGAAGGAGATAGTCCTGCTGGGCCTTATTGAACCGGTGGATCTCATCGATAAAAAGGATGGTCTTCTTCCCGTACATCCCATAGGCATCTTTGGCCCGGGATATGGCCTGCTCCATGTCCTTCTTGCCGGAAGTGGTGGCATTCATCTGCACAAAGTCCGCACTGGTGGTGTTGGCGATCACCTTGGCCAGGGTGGTCTTCCCCGTGCCGGGGGGACCATAGAAGATCAGGGAGCTGATCTGATCGGCCCTGATCGCCCGGTAGAGGAGCCGGTCCCTGCCGATGATATGCTGCTGGCCCACGACCTCATCCAGGGACCTGGGTCTCATCCGGACCGCCAGGGGAGATTCGGTTTTCTTTCTTTCCATACTCATATATTCAAATAAATCCATATTTCCTCCTCCCCGAAAGGGCAGACTGAGCCGCCCCGGGTACGGTAAGTTCAGCTTTCCCGGGAAATGCTCTGATTGAGCTTACGCAGGATGGCGTATCCGTCTTCCAGGTCCACCAGGCTGAAACAGCCCTGGTCAAATACAAAATTCCAGTAACCCTCCAGGGGGAGCCCCAGCAGGGCGGCAAGCATGTGACCGAGGGTTCCTTTGTGGGCCACCACCAGCATATTTCCTTCCTTCCGGCCGAGGGTTCCGACCCAGTCTTCCACCCTCTCCCTGACCTGGGAGAAGCTCTCCCCGCCGGGGATCCGGTAATGGGCGAAATCCGCATTCCAGGCAGCCATCTCCTCAGGATACCGCCGGCAGATCTCTTCGTAGGTCTTCCCTTCAAATATCCCGAAATCCTGCTCCACGAGCCTCTCTTCGGGGACAAAGACCTCCCGCCGGGAACCGGCGGCCAGCAGGGCGGTATCCCAGGCCCTCTTCAGGGGGCTTACCACCACATGGTCCCAGGCCATATCCCGGAAATACTCACCGAAGGCTTTCGCCTGCCTGATCCCTTCTTCCGTAAGCATGGCTTCCGTCCTGCCGTAATAGCACTTTTTTATATTGTAATCCGTCTCTCCGTGTCGTATCAGATAGATCCGCATCCTTTATCTCCTCCGCCGGAAGGGTTGTTTTTTCATGTCTTCCTATGAGTATAACAAGATGAGCGCCACTCTGCAAGCATTGGCTGTCCTGCTAACTGACGATGAAAGTATCCGCCGTGCTGCCGCAGCCGCAACGGGTCAGGCGGCCCTCCTTCCTGCTGTAATGATAGACGGAATCAGACAGGACCTCCTCCGGAGAGACCACCGCCTCATTGACTTCCCTCACCATGGAAACCAGCTCCTCCTCCGGGAATTCCCCCCGGTCAGGGACAAAAAGAAATTCATGGACACTGCTGGGAAGCAGATAAAAATCCGTCCCCAGATCCCGGGCAAAGTCATCCAGGAATCCCTTGTAGAGGATGGCAGCCGCTCCGAAGACCATCTGCCTGTTGGTGGCAATATAGAGCATGTCCTGCCCTTCCGGCCGGTATCCGCTGTTCTCCATCATGTAATCTCCCATGGGGATGATCACGCCGGGAAGGAGTTTCGGGGTATTCCGGCCTGCCGCACTCATCAGTTCTTTTACCCCGACTCCCCAGTATTCCATCTGCTCTTCGGTTACCGCCGCCGAAGAGACCGCATCCTCATTCAGACTGACCATGCACCGGAAGGTAACGGCCAGATCATGAAGCCTGATGTGCGGACACCCCTCAAGGAACTTCCGGTTTCTCTCATAATGAATAAGGCGGAAGACAATCCGGTCACGCATGCTCTCAAAACTGCCGAATTCCGGCATGGGAACCATGTCCATCTTCTCTTCCGCTTCCTCAAAACCCTGCCTGATCCTCCGGATCCAGAGATCCGGATCAGCCTGGTCACTTTCTCTGTACCCCTCATAAAAGTCCTCCAGATAGAGGGTCGGGGATATATGCGTATCTTCCCGGGTCAGGAGCAGAGCCGTAAGTTCTACTCCGTTGTTCTTCAGTATCTTCCTGATCTCCAGGTCCCGGTCCTCCCACCAGTCCTTCCGGATATTTTCTCTTACGTAATCAACGAATTCAGAGAAGGTTAATATTGTGTTCATACACTCCTTTCCGGGACAGATTAAATGATTCTTACTATATCACAAAATGTAAATATTTTCCAATACTAATTTCCGCATAATGCTTTTCTTGGTAAATGTATCGTCTTGACCCCCTTTTTTCCTTTTGTTATACTTGTTATACTGACAAAAAAGGATTCCGATCTAACCGGAGAAAGGAGCATCCATGAAAAGACATCCATATACCGGCCTTGTTCTCCTGTCGGTTTTTCTCTGCATATGTCTGCTTTGCAGCTGCGGAAAGAAAGAAACCGGCCGGACAGGTTCTGATTCGTCGGGGGGCCAGGATTCCACCGGCAGTATCACCGAGCTGAAAGAGTCCTACGAGGAGGACGATTCCTACCAGAGTGTGATCATCGACCAGTCCTGGGATGATTATGAGATCACCACCAATGAGATCGGTTATGATCCCCGGGAAGATCATCTGGAGGAGGACGGCTATTACACATCGGAAGTAGACGTGGCATCCTATATCATAGAATACGGTACTCTCCCGGACAATTTCATCACCAAAAAAGAAGCCCGCGACCTGGGCTGGACCGGAGGCGGACTGGATGACTATGCAGAGGACTGTTCCATCGGGGGGGACTATTTCGGAAACTATGAGGGGCTGCTCCCCAAAGTGAAGGGAAGAAGCTACTATGAATGTGACATCGACACCATGAATGCCCGAAAGCGGGGATCCAAACGGATCATCTACTCTGATGACGGGCAGATCTACTATACCGACGACCATTACGAAAGCTTCACCCTCATCTACGGCACGGATGACTATCCGTGATGAAGACATGACAAGGAAAAGGCACCGACGTTTGAAAACGTTGGTGCCTTCTTTATGCTGCGGATCATTTGGTAATCTCATTCCCTACGCCAAATGGCATAAATCCGTCTCCGTAAACCGATCAGGTGGTCAGAGGATCTCTGCCGCACTGGTCCATAGACTGGGCAAATGCATTGAGGGCGTTCTTGCAGGCGGACTCATTGCCGACGAGGATAGCCTTTGCACAGTTGTCATGATCAGGGGGAGCGATGAACTCTGCGACCTTCACATCGCCGCCCTTGAGGGCCTGGTCGATGGCAAACATGGCTTCAACGGGCGGACCTGCCACATAAGCCAGTGCGTCACCGGCGGTAACACCCAGTTCTTTCTGGAAATACTTTCCTGCCGGAGAGATAAGACCGACAAAATATTTGAGACTTCCGTCACCCTTAAGGTCGAAGAGGAATCTCTGTCTTCTCACATAGTCATCAATACTCTGCATGGCGCTCTTCACGTCAGCAACCTTCTCACCGGAGATCAGGGCATATGCCGAGCCGCTGTTGGCGCTCCACTTGACAGCCGGACCGCCATAGTATGGCTTGAAGCTGATCACTTCCACCCTGGTCTTCTTTGTGGCATCATCAACGGCACAGCGGAGAATATCCGGATAGTCTGTGGTGATCACACCAACACTCTGATGATTCTCGGGAACATTGCACATCTCCCTGAATTCTTCCTTCATATTTGCAATGATCTTCTTACTGGTAATCGCCTGATCTACAGGTCTTCCTGGATAAGCCATAAGTACCTCCTCTTTCATACAATCGTTCTGGTATTCCCCCGGAAAGCCCCCTGATAATACGGTATTCCGGGACAAAGGTCATCTAGCTGTAATCATAGAATAATTATACCTTTTTACCCGCCCGGTATCAATATATCCTGTGGATAAACTATGGGAAATTATTGGTAATCTCTTCCGTCCGGTATCCGCCCGGCCGGTCATCCGATCTCCGTCACACGGACCTCATTTCCGTGGTCCCGGATCAGCCGGATCAGGTCATCCGTCTGCAGCCAGACCGTGGCCGTATTATCGTTGGGATGGATCCCGACAAGTCCGCCGGAAAAGGATGCATCCACATACAAAGTCACGATCCTCTCCTCATCAGACAGGAGGCCGAGAGGGGTCACTGCACCGGGGATCAGCCCGGTGATCCTCATCAGATCCTCGGAAGAGGCAAATGACAGATTTCTGAGTCCATGTGCCTTCCTGAATTCTTTGAGGTTGACGCGCTTGTCCCCTTTTACGGTGATCATATAATAATTTTTCTTCTTGTCATCCCTGACAAAGAGATTCTTCGCATCCGCGTCCGGGTAGGGAAGATCCACCGCGTCAAGTTCCTCCATGTTATAAACCGCTTCATGCTCAGTCACCTCGTAAGAGATACCGCGGCTTTCAAGATAATCAAAAGTCTCCTGTTTAGTCATTTTGTGCCTCCTGATCCGATCCGTCGGAAAAAAAACCGGAGAATACACGCTGTATTCCCCGGGGTCTTCAATATACTGAAATTATTATCCGGATGAGTCTGCCTATTTCGCTTCCAGAGCCTTGATACAGTCATCCACCACTTTGTCCACGTCCGTTCCTGCCAGAAGGCCCAGAGCGTTGATCTTGGGAATACCGAAATCCCCGTAAACATGAGTCACACATGCCATCAGGTCATAATCCGCTTCCTTAAGTTCAGCCTCGACCTCATCAGGCGTGGTCACTCTGGTGTCAGCATCCCAGCCTTTTTCTGCAAGCATATCTTTCAGTCTTGCAGCAATCATATTCGAAGTAATCAGTCCAACACTGCATACACATAATATTCTGCAACTCTTCATGACTTGTCCTCCCCGGATGTATCTGAAAATCCTTCCGGCGGGTACCAGACCACCGGCATTTTCGTGGAATATTTACAAGAAAAGTCTATCCTATCTACGGTTTGTTGTCAAGGAATCTGGCAACTTTTCATCCCCTCCTGACCTGCCCGGCCGGGCCTGTTCTAGTGCTTTTTCCTGAAGATAGGATGTTTATAACGTCCGTGCTTTTTGTCGGCTTCTCCGTAGTGGATGGCACCGCAGCGCATGCATCCGAGACACAGCACACATCGGTCTTTGACCCACACCGGCCTTCCTTCGATCAGCCTTATGGCGTGGGAGGGACAACGGTTCTGGCAGGCATAACAGCCCACACACTGGTCATCCACCCAGAATTTCTTTGTCTTTCTCCCCTTTTTATAAAAAGGATACATAAGGCCGGTAGCGGTTTTGCCTCTCCATCCCGAACGATAAGGAGTAACTTCTTCCATGTCGGCAGAACCGGCAGTCTCTTTCACTTCCC
>CAJGDH010000117.1 GCA_904502145.1 uncultured Eubacterium sp. | reverse complement strand
GCGCCGTTGAACTTCTCCTTGTCGGTCTTCTGACCGCGGGTAACAGGCATAGCCAGCACATTCTCGCAGAAGTCGGCGTAGACATTCAGCATGGTCTCGGTGAAGTCCTTTGCCTCCTCGGCGGTGGCGTGGAAGGTGTGGCCTTCCTGCCAGAGGAACTCGGCGGTGCGAAGGAAGGGCCGGGTGGATTTCTCCCAGCGCAGCACGGAACACCACTGGTTATAGACCACCGGCAGATCCCGGTGGGAATGGATGATATCTTTTACATGATCACAGAATAAGGTCTCGGAAGTAGGACGTACACAGAGTCTCTCATCCAGCTCTTCCTGCCCTCCGATGGTCACCCAGGCAACCTCCGGGGCAAATCCTTCCACATGATCCTTCTCCCTCTGAAGAAGACTTTCCGGGATCAGCATGGGAAGATAGACATTCTCCACACCGGTCTCCTTGAATCTCCGGTCGAGCTCCTTCTGGATATTCTCCCAGATCGCGTATCCTCTGGGCCGGTAGATCATACATCCTCTGATGTTGGAATAGGATACCAGTTCTGCCTTGATGCAGACGTCAGTATACCATCTGGCAAAATCTTCTGCCATGGGGGTGATTGCTTCAACAAGCTTCTTTTCTTTCGCCATAATATTCTGTCCTTTCTCTGTCCTTACTCTGTATATAAACTGTACAATTGATCTGAATCATCAATAGGCCTCAACATCCATCAGATCAAAGGCCTCCCCCTTGGGATCTGTCTTGAAAGTTACGGTCTTTTTCGTGCCGGGATGGACGAAGGCGAGCCTGGTGGAATAAAGGCCCAGCTGACTGTATCCTTTCTTTTTCATAAACAGGGGGTTGTATTTGGTATCCCCGTACAAGCCAAGTCCCCGTGAGGCGAACTGAACGCGGATCTGGTGGTGCCTCCCCGTTTGCAGGAAGATCAGTACCCAGGACAGGATCCCCTCCCCGGTTTCGATCTCATCGATCAGCTCGTAATCCAGCACTGCGTGCCTGGCTCCTTTTGTCCCGGGCTTCACCACCCGGGTGGTATTGTTTTTCGCGTCTTTGAGCAGTTCATCCTCGAAGGTTCCGGCCTCCTCGGGCAGGCTTCCGCAGACGACGGCCTGATAGCACTTTTCAAAGCTGCCTTCCCTGATCTGTCTGCTCAGGTCAGCGGCCGCTTCCCCGGTTTTGGCAAAGACCATCAGTCCTCCCACCGGGCGGTCCAGACGGTGAACCAGGGCAAGGTAGGGTTCCTCCTCCCCCTCCTGTTTCTCATAGAGATAGTGCCTGAGGCCGGTCTCCACATCCATATCCCTGCTGTGGTCACCCTGGACGGGCATGCCGATGGGCTTCTCGCACACAAGGATCATTTCATCTTCATAGACGACAGGTACTCTTCTTTCCCTCATGGTTCTGTCTTTCCTTTTTTCTCTTTGCTCATGGCAAGCAGCTGGTCCAGGATGGCATCCGCCACTTCCTCCTTGGACATGATCTCCAGCTCAAGTTCCCGGTCTTCGGTGATCAGGGTCACCACGTTGGTGTCCGTACCGAACCCGGCCCCTTTTACCTTCAGGTTGTTGGCAACGATCATATCCAGTTTTTTCTTTCTGAGCTTCTTTCTGGAATTCTCCAGCATGTTCTGGGTCTCCATGGAGAATCCGCAGATCAGCTGGTCCTCTTTCTTATGTTCAGCCACATACCCCAGGATGTCCTGGGTACGTTTCAGCTCGATGGCCATATCCCCGTCTTTTTTCTTCACCTTCTCTTCGCTGACGGTGAAGGGAGTATAATCTGCTACGGCAGCTGCCTTGATCAGGAAATCCTGTCCCGGAAGATTGTCTTTTACCGCCTCGAACATATCCTGGGCAGTCAGCACGTCGATCTTCCGGATAAAGGGGACATCCCGAAGGGCGGTGGGCCCGGAAACCAGGGTCACCTCAGCCCCCCTCATCATGGCCCTCCTGGCGATGGCGTAGCCCATCTTGCCGGAGGAGTGGTTGGTGATATAACGCACCGGGTCTATGGCCTCCCTGGTGGGTCCGGCGGTGACCATCACCTTCCTGCCCTGCAGGTCTTTCTCACAGGCCGTATCCCTCATGATATAATCCATCAGGACTTCCGGTTCCGGCATCTTGCCTGCGCCGGTATCCCCACAGGCAAGGTATCCTGTGGCCGGTTCGATCACTTCGTAGCCGTAATCTCTCAGAACCTGAAGATTGTGCTGAAGTACCGGGTTATTGTACATATTTACATTCATGGCCGGTGAGAACAGGACCCTGCCGGGGCAGGCCATGATGGTGGTGGTGAGCATGTCGTCAGCGATGCCTCCCGCCACCTTGCCGATCACATTTGCGGAGGCGGGTGCCACAAGGATCACGTCCGCCTTCTGAGCCAGGGATACATGGGCCACATGGAACTGAAAATTGCGGTCAAATGTATCTACCAGGCATTTGTTGCCGGTGAGGGTCTCAAAGGTGATCGGATTGATAAAATTCGTTGCATTCCGGGTCATGATCACATGTACCTGCCCGTGCTGCTTTACCAGCATGCTGGCGAGCCCTGCGATCTTATAGGCAGCTATGCTGCCGGTGACGCCCAGAACGATCGTCTTCCCTTTTAACATAATGTATACGTCCTCTTTTCAAAAGTCTGTGGGCATTTACCAAAAATGAGAAGTACTTCTCTGTCCTTAAAAACAGAGAGCGTACTTCTCATGTATCTCCTGTCTGACAAAAACTACGGCTTTCCGGAGAATAGATCAATCCCGGAGATAGGCTTTTAAGGCCTCCGCCTTATCCAGTCTCTCCCACGGAAGATCCAGGTCGCTTCTCCCGAAATGTCCGTAGGCAGCCGTCTGCTGATAGATTGGTCTTCTCAGATCCAGCATCCTGATGATGCCGGCAGGCCTGAGATCGAAATTCTCCCGGATCATGGAGACGATCTCCTCCTCGGAGAGCTTTCCGGTGCCGAAGGTATCCACCATGATGGAGGTGGGCTGGGCCACGCCGATGGCGTAGGACAGCTGGATCTCACATTTGTCCGCGATGCCTGCAGCCACGATGTTCTTGGCTACATATCTTGCCGCGTAGGCCGCCGAACGGTCCACTTTGGTGCAGTCCTTTCCGGAGAAGGCACCGCCGCCGTGGCGGGCATATCCGCCGTAGGTATCCACGATGATCTTCCTTCCGGTCAGGCCGCTGTCCCCGTGGGGGCCGCCCACGACGAACCTGCCTGTGGGGTTGATGAAGAACCTGGTCCTGTCGCTGACCATCTCCCCGGGAAGGATGGGATCAAAGACATACTTCCTGATATCCTTGTGGATCTGTTCCTGGGTCACATCCGGGTCATGCTGGGTGGAGAGGACCACCGTATCGATGGCGACCGGTCTGTCATTCTCATCGTACTCCACCGTCACCTGGGTCTTTCCGTCGGGGCGAAGGTAGGGGAGGGTGCCGTCCTTGCGGACTTTGGTCAGCTGCCGGGACAGCCTGTGGGCCAGCCAGATGGGGTAAGGCATATATTCTTCCGTCTCATTTACCGCGAAACCGAACATCATACCCTGGTCACCCGCGCCGATGGCTTCAAGCTCGGCATCGGTCATTCTGTTTTCCCTGGCCTCGAGAGCTTTGTCTACTCCCATGGCGATATCCGGCGACTGCTCATCCAGGGACACAAGGACACCGCATGTCTCCGCGTCAAACCCGTATTTTCCCCGGGTGTAGCCGATCTCCGTCACCGTATCTCTTACGATCTTCTGTATATCGACATATGCGCTGGTCGTAACCTCCCCCATGACAAGGACAAGTCCCGTGGTCATCGCTGTCTCACAGGCCACGCGGCTCATGGGATCCGCCTCCATCAGCGCGTCCAGGATCGCGTCGGATACCTGGTCACACATCTTGTCGGGATGTCCTTCCGTCACGGATTCGGAGGTAAATAATCTTCTTTCCATAATCTCTACTCCGTTCTGAACGGATCAGTTTATCTCCTGATCCGCTCTCATTATCTGTATATTCAGGATGATCATTATCCCTTCAGGATGATCTAATCCGCATTTTTCTTGCTGCTGCTGAAAATGAAGCGGTTTACCTCCTCGTCGGTCTCCACTTTGCGGATCATTCCGCCGAGACCCCGGAGTTTTTCTTCAAACCGCTCATATCCCCTCTGGATGAAGTGGATCTGGTTTATGGTGGTGTACCCGTCCGCGGCGAGACCTGCGATCACCAGGGCCGCTCCGGCCCGGAGATCCGGTGCATCGATATCCGCCCCGACGTATTTCTCCACGCCGGTTATGATGGCCGTATTCCCGTCCAGGATCTTGAAATTGGACCCCATCTTGCGAAGCTCCTCCACGTAGCGGAAACGGTTCTCGAAGATGCTCTCCACGATCATGCTGGTCCCGGTGGAAAGGCCCAGGGTAACCGCCATCTGAGGCTGCATATCCGTGGGGAATCCCGGGTAGGGGAGGGTCTTGATCTGGGTATGTTTCAGGCGGTGTGACGCTATGACGCGGATGGCGTCATCAGACTCCTGCACCTCAGCCCCGATCTCATTCAGTTTTGCGGATATGGCCTCCATATGTTTGGGGATGATGTTCCTGACGATGACATCCCCGTGGGTGGCAGCCGCTGCCATCATAAATGTGCCGGCCTCGATCTGATCGGGAATGATGGAGTATTCCGTATCATGGAAAGTCTCCACGCCCCTGATGCGGATCACGTCCGTTCCGGCTCCCTTGATGTTGGCTCCCATGCTGTTCAGGAAGTTGGCCACATCAACGATGTGCGGTTCCTTGGCCGCATTCTCAATGATGGTATTGCCCCTGGCCATGGAGGCGGCGATCATGATATTGATGGTGGCCCCTACGGATACCACGTCGAGATAGATATGACTGCCTTTAAGTTCCTCCGCCTCGGCGATGATCATCCCCTGTTCGATCACCACTTTCGCGCCCAGGGCGCGGAACCCCTTGATATGCTGGTCGATGGGCCTGGCGCCGATCTCACATCCGCCGGGGAGCACAACCTTGGCTCTTTTATGTCTTCCAAGCAGGGCACCGATCAGATAGTACCCCGCTCTGATCTTCCGAATATATTCATTGTCCACGGTGAGGAATTCCGGGTCGATCCCGCAACCGCTGATCACCACCTCGTTGGGACCCTTCCGGTCCACCGTGGCACCAATCTCCTCAATGGCATGCAGAAGTACGTTGATATCACGTACATTGGGCATGTTGTCGATGGTACATCTTCCGTCGTTCATCACTGCTGCCGCAAGAATACCCAGAGCGGCATTTTTCGCGCCGCCGATCACTACTTCACCAACCAGCGGTTTCCCGCCTTTTATAATATATCGCTCCATCTTACACCTCTATCGATCTGTCTTCCGCACGTCAGAGAATACCCGGAAATAATCTGACAAAATAAGGTTCCGGGGAGGCTCCCCGGCTGTAAATATGGTATTCCCTGCCGATTCAAATCATTCTGTTCATCACGCCATGTAATTTAATACATGTTCACCCAAATTGCACAGAGGAACCTGAAATGTTCCAAACTAATTTATTATAGCAACATTTCAGAACTTTGTAAATTAGTATTTCTTCTACTGTCTCCTCTTCCCCTTCTTTTTTCCCCCGTTTTTTTTCTTCCTCACGGAATAGCCGAAGGTTCCGAGCTGCTGTCCCAGGGAGTGGTAGGTCCCGTGGGAGTAGACGATGGGGTCAGCCTGCTCAAGGTGAAATGTCCCCCCTTCGTCCATATAACGGTCATCCACCCACACACGGAGGACATCCGCCATAAACATATGGTGGGACCCGAGAGCAGCCTCCTCCCTGATCCTGCACTCAATGTTGACCGGACTTTCCGCGATCAGAGGGGCACAGACCAGCTCTGCCTCCTCCCGGTTAAGACCGGTCTCCTCAAATTTATCCACGTCCCGACCTGATCTGACTCCGCAGAAATCGACAGCCTTTGCCATGGATTCCGTGGTGAGGTTCACCACAAACTCCCCGGTCTCTTTCAGAGCGCGGTAGGAATGCCTCTCCGGACGGACGGAGATGTAGAGCATGGGCGGATTCGTGCAGATGGT
>CAJGDH010000116.1 GCA_904502145.1 uncultured Eubacterium sp. | reverse complement strand
TGCATTTTTTTAATGGTTTTTATTCCTGTTTTTTATGTGCCTTTTTACTTGACTGTTACCTTGATCCTCTTGGATACGCCATTTTGTGCATAGGCATATACGTAACATGTCCCTTTCTTCTTTGCGGTGATCTTTCCGGCCTTGCTTACGGAAGCAATCTTCTTGTTGGTGGATTCATACCGGATAGCCGCATGTTTTTTGACTTTCTTCTTCTTGTCTGCCGCTACAGGCTTAGCTTTCAGAGTAAAGGATTTTCCCTTCTTCAGAGTAACCTTTGTCTTGTTCAGTTTGACTGCCTTGTAGTTTCCGACTTTGCCTCCGGAAGTCGCCATGTGGATCGTTTTGGAGGTGGTCTTCACCTGTTTGGCATTGTTCTTCACCTTGTATGCCAGGATCAGGAACTTATAATGTGTGCCTTTTTTCAGCTTCTTATAAGTCCAGGCAGTTTTTGAAGCAGACAGGGTGGCAAGCTTCTTCATGGCATATTTTGTACCGCATCTGTTGCCGTAGATGATATAACCGTCAGCTCCGGAAACCTTCTTCCAGGTCAGCTTAATGGTCGTATTTGTCGCCTTTTTGGAGGACAGGCACAGCGGCCTGAATCCTGACCCGGCCAGATCTCCGTCTTTCTTGATGGCTTTGATCTTCTTCTCGGTGCCGGCAACGGAACCGGAATCCTTGGGATCCCCGTCGGTTGATCCGGTTATCTTCGGACTGGTAACCGTATCACTTGCTTCTCCGAAGTAGTCCACTTCCCCATTTCCGCTCCACCATTCATAGGTTTCCTTGTCAATGACCATATCCTCTTCCTCTATGGTGACATATGCTTTCATGCTGACCTGGTATGTTTTACCGGGTGTCAGCCCGCTTATCACTGCTGAGGTTGCGGAAGGATCCACCTTGAGAGTCTTGGCTGTATCCGTGCCGGATTCTTTATAAGAGATAACATATCCGCTGATGCCGCTGTCTTTCTGGGAATCGAAGGAGACGGTCATCTTCTGGTCGCCGGCTTTTACTTCTGTAATCTTTGCCTTGGCCGGAACAATGGCAAACCAGCCGCTCGCTGAGCCCTCAAATTCACCGATGCCATTGGCGGTGACTGTTCCTTTGCCGCATTTGACATTATCTTCATAAGAAACTGCATAATCCTGGTCCTTGATCAGCCCCCATCTGCCCGTGGATGTTGTTGTATCTCCAAAGACATCCAGAACTTCAGGTTCCTGTGCCTTGCCGTTATAGACCGTTTTTTGTATATCACCACCCATGTAGAGGTAGGTAAGGTGGAACTTATCAACCTGGATGACTATAACCTTTTTACCGTAGATGCCTCCGTCTACGATAAGGGTGGCCTCTCCTTTGCTTTTACCGGTCACGATAGCCTCACTATTATTTGTACCGGGTATCGGTTCCACGGTAAATATATCAGGATCGGAAGAAATCCACTGAACCTCAGGTGCCGTGGGCAGGTCATCTGTTCCGCCGACAAAA
This sequence comes from uncultured Eubacterium sp., assembly GCA_904502145.1. Taxonomy (GTDB): domain Bacteria; phylum Bacillota; class Clostridia; order Lachnospirales; family Lachnospiraceae; genus Anaerobutyricum. Next base: position 4,610 of record CAJGDH010000116.1, on the reverse strand, counting down.
GTAACACCGAATTTATGCTCTTCATAAGTCTTCACATAGTTAGGAATGGTGTTCTTCATGTTGTTTAAGACCATATAGACACCGTGACTGTCCACGGGGCTCAGCCTGGCTTTGATCGGGAAGTTGTCCAGCTGCATGTCTGTTGATTCCCCCAGCAGGTACTCCTGAAGATTCTTGTTATTAAGATCCAGCCATTCCCCCTCCATGTAAAGAATGCTTTCCAGTCTATTGATCACGGCATTAAAATACGTAGAGGAATACTTTTGTGCCATGGATTCACCAAGACAGATACTGGATTTGCCCGAAGGTGTTTTCTCATCCACCAAAACGACATACTGCTGTCCTCTGGCGATGATCACATTGGCATCCTTGTCCAGCTTCTCCAGATGGTATCCGCCGTAGGGATAGGTTTTAGGCTCGGATTCATAGACACATAATCCGTTTTCACTCGGATTGTACCAATTATCTTCCAGCAGTATGATCTTGAAGGAGGCTGTCGTCCCCGGTTTGGCAGTAAAGAACGACACTTCTTCAAGCTTACAGTTCTGATCCGCGGTGAATACATTTGCCATCTTCATATCTTCATCGACGGAGTATTCCTTGTATTCCATGACAGGCATGAAATCGTGCTGGTGGATGATCTCATTCTCCGGAGGAGCAGCCTCGAAACTGTAGGCTTCCGGGTTCTGGAGGGTTTTGTCATAATAGGATATCCAGAAGTATCCTGTATGAATCTCGGATGTGGCTTTATAATCGCTTCCCACACGGTCCTGCCCTTCCAGGAGGCCCCAGTGGGAATAACCGTTATCCGGGAATTCGTTGGTATCAGCACCCCAGCTGTTCTTCACCAGCCAGGCTCCGTTTCCTTCAGGCTGACAGCCTTCCTTAAAATTAGTAACCGGGAAATTGTCATCATAACCGACAATGGTTACCACGTGATTAGGTGTGCTGTACTCATCCGTGTATTGTGCATACATATCCCCAAAGGCTGCTTCGTCAGGCGGATCTCCGGGCTGACTGTGGGTAGCACAGATGGAAATACATACAGCCCGGTTCTGCAGGAGCTGGTCCTTGATCGCTTCAGTTGCTTCAGGCTGGTACTCTGATTCCATGCGACGCTCATTTGTCACAAGCTGAGGACTTGGGAGAAGATAGGATTCTTTTATTTTATAATCCTGATGAAAACGGTATGTTTCCGGGATGGACCAGTCATCGTCTTCACTGTAATAGGTTTTTTTCCAACCTTCTTTTTTTGTCCCGTCTTTGTCGTACCAATCGACAAAGCCGTTAACCACAGTTCCGTTTTTGCCCTGGTAACGGTAGACTTCTCCGTCAGGCGTAACAGTGTCTTCTGCAACAGGACCGATTCCACTGGCGAACATGTTGGTTGCATAAAGGGTAAAACCACCATAATTGTATCTGCTCGCATCTGAAGTTTCACCTTCAAACACAATCCCTTCCCCTTTTTGAGGGCTTTTCGGATCTTCGATGGGTTTGGTCAGGAACCAGGCAATCTGCTTCTCGGAAAGATTGAGTTTCTGCGGATCATTTTCCAGTCCTGATGACAGAATACTGCTCTCCGCCGCTGCTATGGCACCAAATCCCCAACATGTGCCGAAGGGGCTCTGCTGACGGACCGGCGTGATATAGTTCCTTTCCCGGAGATCAAATGCCTCCGGTTTTGACGCGTCTGTCTTAAGAGAGTAGCCTTCCTCGGAAGCAAAGGCATCATCCGTTTCCTCCGCCTGTCGGGCTAATTCCTCCATACCTTTTGTTGCAGGAAGAGCTGCTGCTTTGGACTGCACTGCCTGTCCCGGCAGCAGGCCGATGGCCAGCCCGCAGACCAATATGGCTGAAAGAGCCATTTTACCGAATTGTTTCCATTTTTTCATTGATCTTTAGTTCCTCCTTTCCGGTTTTACTGTAAATATTTCGAACATTTTAGACCGGTTTAAATCTATACTCATATCATACATTTAATTCGTGAAAATAGCAATATTCCGTCAAGTAAAGCAATATCTCCTCCATGTAAAAGGACCGCCGGATAAAAATATGAATTAAGCTATTGACAATCAAAATATATTTGATACAATATATTTGTACAAAATATAAAGGAGGGAGACACGATGAAAAAGAATGATCAAAACATGATGAAACTGACCGATCAGCTGTGCTTTCCTCTTTATGCTGCAGCGAGGAATGTAACAGGCCTTTATACTCCATGGCTGAAACCCCTGGGGCTGACCTACACCCAGTACATTGTATTTCTCGTACTCTGGGAGAAAGACGGGATCTCGGTTACGGAGATCGGCGAACAGCTGATGCTGGATAACGGGACTCTGTCACCCCTGCGGAAAAAGATGGAGAAGGCCGGTTACCTGGAAAGACGCAGAAGCAGTGAGGATGACCGTGTGGTCCTGATCAGTCTGACTGAAGAAGGAAGGGCCTTACAGGAGAAAGTGAAAGACCTGCCGCAGAAAGTGGCCTCCTGCATCGATCTGCCAGAGGACAAGGCACAGCTGCTTTACAGCCTTCTCTATGAGCTGCTGGACAACCAGGGATATGGGAAAAACAACCATAAGAGAACGCAGCCATAAGAAAAAGCAACCATAAGAGAACACAAACATAAGATAACATTTTATTTTTTTGAAAGGAGAACAGTTATGAGCACAGTTTATGATTTTACCGTTAAGGACATGGACGGCAATGATGTCAGTCTTTCTGACTATCAGGGCAAGATCCTGCTTATTGTGAACACCGCCACAGGATGCGGTTTTACGCCCCATTATGATCCCCTCGAGGACATGTACAGAGACCTCAAGGACAAGGGCTTTGAGATCCTGGATTTCCCCTGCAATCAGTTTGCAAATCAGGCTCCCGGCAGTGACGAAGAGATCCATGAATTCTGTACACTGAAATTCGGAACGGAGTTCCCCCAGTTTGCCAAGATCGATGTAAACGGCGAGACAGCAGATCCTCTGTTTGCTTTCCTGGCAACGGAAAAACCCTTTGAAGGATTCGGCAAGGGCCTCAAGATGGCTGCCTTAAAGAAATTTGCCGACATGAACAACAAGGCATTCGGGGACAAAGCCTATATCAAATGGAACTTTACCAAATTCCTCATCGACAGGGAAGGAAAAGTTATCGCCCGTTTTGAACCTACCGTAGACATGAAAGAAGTAAGAAAGGCTGTTGAAGCAGCATTAGAGTAAACCAGGCATTAGAGTAAACCAAGCATTGGAGTAAAAACTATGAACACTATTCAGGATATCATTGCAGGGAGCGGGAATGACAGCTCCCGTGAGAAGACTATTGTAAGAACCAGTATCATCGGAATCGTGGCCAACGTATTTCTGGCTGCATTCAAGGCTGTGATCGGCCTGATGACCAATTCCATTGCCATCGTTCTTGATGCCGTCAACAACATTTCCGATGCGGGAAGTTCCCTGATCACCATCATCGGGACCAAGCTGGCGGGAAAAGAACCGGACAAGAAGCACCCCTTCGGATACGGACGTATCGAATATCTCAGTGCCATGATCATTTCAGTGATCGTACTGTATGCGGGTATCACCTCCTTTGTGGAATCGGTGAAAAAGATCATCCATCCGGAGATACCGGATTATACTCCGGTCTCCCTGGTCATTGTGGGGGTGGCCGTGCTGGTCAAGATCGTGCTGGGACAGTACGTGAAAGGAGTCGGAGTCAAAGTGAATTCGGATTCCCTGATCAATTCGGGGGAAGATGCCAGACTGGATTCGGTGATCTCCGCTTCAACACTGGTGGCGGCAGCCATCTTTCTGCTCTTCCACATTTCCCTGGAAGCCTGGCTGGGTGCCATCATTTCCATCGTGATCATCAAGTCCGGTATTGATATGCTGAAGGATACCATCTCCCAGATTCTTGGGGAGAGGAATGACCCGGAGCTGGCCAGGGACATCAAGAAGACGGTCATCGGTTTCCCGGATGTACAGGGAGCATATGACCTTGTACTGCACAATTACGGACCGGATTCCTGGAACGGTTCCATCCACATTGAAGTGCCGGATACCTATTCCGCCGACCGGCTGGACCAGCTGATCAGGGATATCCAGCTGGAGGTCCTGAAACAGCATCAGGTGGCTTTAACGGCAGTAAGTGTATATTCGGTAAACACCAGGGATGAGGAGGTCATCGCCGCCCGGAAGAAAGTCGGGGAGATCGTTTTTGCCCATCCCCATGTAAAACAGCTGCACGGCTTCTATCTCCTTAAAGAGGAGAAAGCCATGCGCTTTGATCTGGTGGTCAGCTTTGACGCGGAGGACCGCAATAAGGTTTTCAATGAAGCGGTTGCCGATGTGCAGAAAGCTTTCCCGGATTACCGGCTTCAGGTAGCCATGGATACCGACTTCGCCGAGGAGTGATAAATCCCTGAAATGATTTGACAGGATCAGACAAATCATGAGATGATATATCTGTATATCATACGGAAAAGGAGGATGATCCATGAAGCAGCTCATAAGAAATATGTTTTTTGTATTTGCAGCAGTCATGATGTTCTGTATCCTGCCCTCAGCCAGGGTACATGCAGCGACTGAATCCGGCTGGGCCGGGGATGTCTGGTGGTTTCA
>CAJGDH010000115.1 GCA_904502145.1 uncultured Eubacterium sp. | reverse complement strand
TTGTTGGTCCCGGTCATGAAGTCGATATCGGCAAGGTCCGGATCCTCCCAGGCACTGTACAGGTCTTCCGGGAGAACGATCCCATCCCGCAGTGGGAAATTATTACCGTCATTCAGGTCTTCATTCAGCTCCATCAGCTCTTCTTCGCTCAGAGCCATCAGCTCGTCCATACCTGTACATTTGCTGTTTTTAAGAAGCTTCTCTGTCAGATACCGGGCCTCTCTCCTGCTGAAGGACTGGCAGACCGAACCGCTCTCGGCGATGATCCGGCGGAATAATCCTTTTGTTCCTTTGATCAGCGGCAGCAGGGAGACGCTTCCGCCGCCTGCGGATTCCCCGAAGATGGTCACATTATCCGGATCTCCTCCGAAAGCCTTTATATTTTTCTGCACCCATTTCAGGGCGCAGACCTGGTCCAGCAGCCCAAGGTTGCCGCTGGTGGCATAATCCTCCCCGCCGGGAACGAAAGAAAAATCTATGAATCCCATGATCCCCGTACGGTAACCGGCTGTCACCAGAATGACATCAGGGAATTTTTCGATCAGATTGTATCCGTCATAAAGAGGATCGCTGGTTCCTCCCCAGCCAAAGGAGCCGCCGTGAAAGAATACCATGACGGTCTTGTCCTTTGAAGAGTCCTCCGTATTGACCCAGACATTCAGGTTCAGACAGTCCTCCCCCTTTATATAGTAGGAGCCGACTTCAGAAAACCACTCGGTCTGGATAGGGCTTTTCCCGAAATATTTTGCATCATACACGCCTTCCCGGTCTGCCGCCGGAACAGGATCCTTCCATCTAAGCGGACCCACCGGGGGCTCGGCATAGGGAATCCCCTTGTAGGAAAGAACAGATCCTTCGGCCTGACCCACAAAGGTTCCGTTATGACACCGAACGGCCAGACTTTCATCATAAGAACCTGTAATTTCCTTGTTTTCACCAGCCTTTTTCTGCATTTTTTCTTTTTCGTTCATGACCTTCTCCCATTTTCATTGAACAAAGTTTAAAATTATATTTACAGTTTTAAAAATTATACCATAGATAATGTTTTCCACAATGCAGAAAACTGATTTCACATCACCTTTTGCCCCCGAACCTGAAATAAAAAAAGGATGCCGAAGGGCCTCCTTTTTCTTATTTCACTTTGAACTTTTCTTTTAGGGTCAGCGGGCAAATCCCTTTTCAGGCCTTTCTCATCTTCAGATCCGTACAATCTTCAGATCCGTGCAACACCGGATTCCCGGGCTGCTTTCATCACGGCAGAAGCCACCGCATCCTTGACCCTGGGGTCGAAGGCTGCCGGAATGATATATTCCGCGCTCAGTTCCTCGTCAGTGATAAGATCGGCGAGGGCGTGGGCGGCAGCCACCTTCATGGCATCATTGATGTCGCTTGCCCTGCAGTCCAGGGCTCCCCGGAAGATTCCCGGGAAAGCAAGTACGTTGTTGATCTGGTTGGGGTAGTCGCTTCGCCCGGTGGCGATCACCGCTGCCCCTCCTGCCTTTGCATCCTCCGGAAAGATCTCCGGAACCGGGTTGGCACAGGCAAAGATGATGGCATTTTTATTCATGGTCCTCACCATATCGGTCGTCACCATGTTGGGGGCGGAAACCCCGATGAAGACATCAGCACCCATGAGCATATAGGCCAGGGGGCCTTTTCTTTTCTCCAGGTTGGTCTTCTCGGCCATCTCCTCCTTGACCGGATTCATGCCTTCTGCTCTTCCTTTATAGATGGCCCCGCGGGTATCGCAGAGGGTAAGGTCTTTCACTCCAGCGCTCAACAGGAGCTTGCTGATGGCGATGGAAGCCGCTCCGGCCCCGTTCATCACCACCCGGATCTCATCGATCTTCTTTCCCACAATCTTGAGGGCGTTCAGAAGGCCCGCCAGGGTGATCACGGCTGTCCCGTGCTGGTCATCGTGGAAGATGGGGATATCGCAGCGTTCCTTCAGCTTCTGTTCGATCTCGAAGCATCTGGGAGCGGAGATATCTTCCAGGTTGACCCCGCCGAATGAACCGGCCAGAAGGGCAACCGTATTCACGATATCGTCCACCTTCTTGGAGCGGATGCACAAAGGAAATGCATCCACATCGCCGAATTCCTTGAAGAGCACACATTTTCCTTCCATGACAGGCATCCCTGCCTCCGGTCCGATGTCCCCCAGGCCCAGAACGGCGGACCCGTCCGTAACCACGGCGACCGTATTCCAGCGGCGGGTCAGCTCATAGCTCTTGTTGATATCCTTCTGGATCTCCAGGCAGGGCTCGGCCACACCGGGAGTGTAGGCGATGGAAAGGGCATCCTTGCTGTCGACGGCTGCACGGGCGGTCACTTCCAGTTTTCCTTTCCATTCGTAATGCTTCTTCAGGGATTCTTCTGCGTAATTCATCTGATAAGGGTCCTTTCCCGCCGGTCCGAAGGACCGGCATCTCGATAAACGTCCATGCTTACGGCTGATAGGTGGGTACCATCTCCATAACCATCTCTTTGATATTTCTCTTGTTTCTGTCTGCTGCGTCCTTCAGTTCCTCAAGCTGTGTCAGGAAAGTATTGATATCAAATGGAATGGGGCAGCCGATATGGATCAGCTCATTCTTTGTGGTCTTCAGCCCTTCCTCGGACATCAGTTTTTCTTCGTACAACTTCTCACCGGGCCGCAGGCCGGTATATTCGATCTTGATATCCACATCCGGACGGTGTCCGGAAAGCTTGATCAGGTTGCGGGCCAGGGTGTCGATCTTCACCGCCTCACCCATGTCCAGGACAAAGATCTCTCCGCCCTGGGCGTAGGTTCCGGCCTGAAGCACCAGGCTCACCGCCTCGGGAATGGTCATAAAGTAGCGGATGATGTCCGGGTGGGTCACCGTCACCGGCCCGCCTTCCGCGATCTGCTTCTTGAAGAGAGGGATGACAGAACCGTTGCTGCCCAGGACATTTCCGAAGCGGACGGCCACGAATTCCGTCTTGCTTCCCCGCAGCATCCTGAGGCGTTCCTCCCGGTTGGTCTCGGTCTTGATGATATGGGAGAAAAGCTGGGGGATCTCCTCGGCTTCCCCTGCCTTCACCTTATTGTCAAAAGCCTGGATGATCATCTCACAGAGCCGCTTGGATGCCCCCATGATATTGGTGGGGTTCACGGCCTTGTCCGTACTGATGAGGACGAATCGCTCACAGCCGTGGACCATGGCCGCAAAAGCGGTCTTGTAGGTTCCCAGGGCATTATTCTTGATGGCCTCGCAGGGACTGTCCTCCATGAGGGGCACATGTTTATGGGCGGCCGCATGATAGACCAGCTGCGGACGGTAGGTCCGCATGACATCGAAGATCTTACGGCTGTCCCTGACGGACCCGATGATCACCTTCATGTCAAGATCAGGAAAATCTTTCCTCAGCTCCATCTGGATATCATAGGCATTGTTTTCATAAATATCAAATATGATCAGCTGCTTTGGGTTGTGGGCCGCGATCTGTCTGCACAGCTCGGAACCGATGGAACCTCCCCCGCCGGTGACCAGGATGACTTTCCCCTGGAGATTGCGGAAGATCTCTTCCATGTTTACGCTGATGGTATCTCTGCCCAGAAGGTCCTCCACCGCCACCTCTTTCATGGCATTTACCGTGATCTCGCCCATGTAGAGCTTATACATGCTGGGCATGGTGAGCAGCTCGCAGCCCGTCTCCTTACAGATGGTCAGGATGTCCCTGATCTGCTTGGGCGTGGCGCTGGGGATGGCCACATAGATCTTCTCGATCTTGTGTTTGGCCACGGAGCTCATGATGGATTCCCTTCCCCCTTCAATGGGGATACCGTCGATAAAACGGCCCCACTTGTTGGGATTGTCATCCAGGATACAGCAGATCCTCTCATCGGATTCCTCCGCAGCCGCAAGGTCCTTCATCAGGAGTCTGGCCGCATTTCCGGCACCAAAGATCATAACGGGCCTCCGGTCGGATCTGGAGGATACCCGGCCGCTTCGCATCAGGTTGATAAAACGGTAGGAAAACCGGATGAGGACGGCAAAAAACAGCTGTAAAAGAGTCCCGAAAAGGTAGTAGGAGATGGGCATCCGGCCTGAATAGATGTCAGACCGCAGCACCAGCCATATACCTATGACGTGGAAGACGGTGCACAGGATGACCGCCGTGATGGCACGGTACAGCTCATTATAGCCGGCATAACGCCAGATGGACTGGTACATATGCATCACATAGTACATGATGACACAGCCCAAGGCATAAAAGAGGATGGACCTGTAGTAGGCATTAAGATATTCCTCGGGGATCATGGAGAATCTGCAGTCGAACCTGATCCAGAGTGCCGCAAAGAAGGATCCTGCGATGGTCACCACATCATAACACATGAGCAGGAGGGTGATCATCTGCCAGTGCTGAATAGGAAATGTTTTTTTGACCCATTCTTCCAGTTTTATAAATCTGTCTTTCTTTTCATTTCGTGCCATTGGTATCTTCCTTTAGTTTTGCATTTAAACTTTATCAATAGAAGATTATATCACAAAAAAAAGGTTTTTCACAATGCGAAAAGCAATTATGGACATTTGACCCGTATTTTTGTAATATAGGGGTCCTCCATACCGTTGGCGGCAAATGCCTGTGCCCGGTCAATGCAGGTTCCGCATTTTCCGCAGGGTACCTCCCCTCCCTGGTAACAGGACCAGGTGAGTTCATAGGGTGCCCCCAGCTCCAGGCCCAGTTTGACCACCTGGGCTTTGTTCATATGGACAAAAGGAGCCTTGATCTTCAGCTGCTGGCCGGATCCTTCACGGATCGCCTGATCCATGGCCTCATTGAAAGCAGGGGAACAGTCCGGGTAGGCCGCCCCGGCGGAATCATCCGCATGGGCCCCGTACCAGATCTCACTGCATTCCCTGCTCAAGGCGATGCTGGCCGCCGAGGAGAGGAAAAGACCGTTTCGGAAGGGGACATAAGTGGAAACCGGCTTTTCCCCTCCGGTTTTCAGGATCTGTTCCCCGTAGCTCTCCTCCGGGATCTCCTGGTCGGACTGCTTAAGCAGGGAGCAGGAGCTGTACTGAAAGATCGGCGCAAGGTCGAGAAAAAGCTGTTCGACCCCGTAATGAGCGGCGACATCTTCCGCCGCTCTGATCTCTTTATCATGTTTCTGTCCGTAGGAGATGGACAGAGCCGTCACATTTTCCCTGCCGTGTTCCTGTACGGCAAGGGCCAGGGCAGTGGTGGAATCCACCCCGCCGCTGGAAAGAACCAGAACTCTCATGGTTTTGTTCCTTTCTGTTCTTTATTTCAGATAGATGCTCACGGTCGGGTCATCCTTGAACCTTCCTCTGAGCTCCGCGGTAAATGTCTTGGTATTGTTCTTTTTGATCCCCCGGGCAGTCACGCAGCTGTGGTAGCCTTCAAGGAGAACAGCCACATCGCCGGACCCTGTCACTTCGGTCATGATATCGGCGATCTCCTGGCCGATCCTCTCCTGGATCTGAAGCCTTCTGCCCACCATGTCGCAGATCCGTGCGATCTTGGACAGGCCGATCACCCTGTCGGTGGGAATGTAGGCCACGGTGGCCTTCATATCATACATGAGGGCCATATGGTGTTCACAGTAGGAGAACATATCGATGTCCTTCATGACCACCACCCGGCCTCTCTCCCCGGGATCCATCCCTTCTTCAAATGTCTTGCCGAACATCTGGGCAATCTCATGATTGCTGTAGTTCATGCCGGCAAATACCTCCTCGTACATCCTGGCAACCCTTTCCGGAGTCTCGGCCAGTCCTTCCCTGTCGGGATCATCGCCCAGAGCGATAATGATCCCCCGTATATGTTCTTCAATCGCTTTTTTGTCAATCATCTCTATACGCCTCTCCTCTCCGGATCCCAGATCACCTTGTGGATCTGAACCTGTAATCTGACGTTATTTAATCTGTGTAAAGTCATATATTCCACCATCTGCGCCGGTTCGATCTTCCCCCAGACCGGGCTAAGATACACATGGCATCTGTCCCGGAGCCGGTATTCTTCCATGATCTCCAGGGCCCTGTCCAGGTCCTCCTCCGAAGCACAGACAAATTTTACCGTATCCTGCCCGCAGAGCAGGGAGAAGTTCTCCTTTTTCATGGCCGTTTCACAGCCGCTGGAAGGAAGCT
>CAJGDH010000114.1 GCA_904502145.1 uncultured Eubacterium sp. | reverse complement strand
GGTACATAACCTGATCTGCGGAGCATTTACCTGTGTGGGAGAGGGGACCGGCCCCCGTTATACCCCATATCATATCCCCCACCGTACCGAAGTGATGGGATTTATGACCATCCTGCACGGAGATGACCGTTTCTACAACAATATATTTGTCCAGAGATGGCCTGATGACGACTTCGTCATCATCTCGGATTCCCGGGACCTTGTTGAGAAGGAAAACCGCCGGGCGGGCACCTGGACATTTGACGGATACCCGGACTATGAAGAGTGGATCAGCCAGTTTGACTTCACCACAAGACCGGACATGGCAGGGCTGGAAAAAGCCCATGAATCCCATCTTCCTGTCTGGGCAGAGGGTAATGCCTATTTCAACGGTGCTTCTGCATGGAAGAAAGAGAAGAATGCTCTGATCGCAGATGAAAAGGTAAAGATCAGCATAGAATTAACAGAAGGGGATAAACCCCTTATCCATACCAACCTGTATGAATACCTGGGAGAGTCTGTCTGCCGTATGGTTGACACCCAATTGCTTGGGAAGGCTTTTGAACCGGAACAGTTATTTGAGGCACCGGACGGATCACCGATCCGCTTTGACCGGGATTATTTCGGAGATCTGCGCGGCGAAAGAATGCTGCCGGGACCCTTTGTATCCGACCCGTCGGGAAAACCCCTGGTTTAGCTGCTAATTCCCTGATCCTGCGGGATACGGCTCCTTAATCCGCTGCAGCGGATGTGTATTTTCTTTGGACTCTGTAATATATTATAGAAAACAAAGAAAACTGATTCATTAAGGAGGTGTCGCCGATGGATACCATGGCCAGGATGAAACTCATCCGGATGATTGAAAAGATGAATGATTGTCCGGTCATGAGCCGAAAACTCGGATTAAAAGATATCTCATATATGAAAAAAAGAGCCTGTCGGGAAAAACGACAGGCATGAAATGTAACGATATCTTCAATGAGTCAGTTATCACATCAGGAAAGAAGGGATAAATATGTTGACATTGATTTTCATTATTTGTATGTTCGCGGTGTTCGGCAAAGTTGCTTTTCTGGCAATAAGAGGAGCCTGGGGTCTGACAAAGGTCCTGTTTACCTTGATCTTTCTCCCCTTCATCCTCATCGGCCTGGTTTTAAAAGGCCTGATCTTCGTTGCCTTACCGATCCTGGTCATTCTGGGGATCGTATCTTTGCTTACCGGCGTACAGGCGTAAAGAGTTAAAGGCAGAACGGAAAAGAATACATTTGCTTAAGGGCTTCCGGTCAGAAGATGACCGGGAGCTCTTTTCATTTTCTTCTTAATATGCCGGCAAGTACCGCACCGGAAATGTTATGCCATACGGAGAAGATGGCGCCGGGGACGGTGGCCATGGCAAGCTGCGGGAAAGCGCTTGCCGCCAGAGTGGTGGCGAGGCCTGAATTCTGCATGCCGATCTCGATGGAGATAGCCTTCTTTCTGGGAGTGTCCATCCTGAAGATCACGCCGATCAGGAATCCGCACAGATATCCCAGCAGATTGTGGAGGATAACAATGACAAAGATGATGGCGCCTGTGGTCAGGATCTTCTCACTGTTATGGGAAACTACAGCGGCGACGATAAGGCATATGGCGGTGACGGAAACGGCAGGCAATGCGTCTTTGATCCTTTCTGTGCGGCTGCCCAGGAAATGGTTGATCAGCACACCCAGGCCGATGGGGATAAGGACCACCTGGATGATGGAGATAAACATGGCTTTCACATCCACATGGACGGAAGTCCGAAGATAGAGGTAGGTAAGAGCGGGCGTAAGTATGGGGGCCAGCAGGGTATTGATACTTGTCATCCCTACGGAAAGGGCAGTGTCTCCCTTGGAGAGATAGGTGATGACATTGCTGGAGGTTCCTCCGGGACATGTGCCCACAAGGATCACCCCCACCAGGAGCTCCTCATTCAGTCCGAAGACCTTGCCGAGGCCGAAGGCCAGGGCAGGCATGATCAGAAACTGAGCCAGACAGCCGATCGCCATGTCCCTGGGTTTGGTGAACAGGACGGCAAAATCCTCTGTCTTCATGGTAAGACCCATACCGAACATAACAATCATCAGCAGGTAGTTGATCCACCCGGTATCTATCCACAGGCAGGTGCCCGGGACAAAGAGGGCAAGGGCCGCCACTGCAAGAACGATAATCGCCATATATTTACTGATAAAATCACTGATTTTCTTCATCTGATTCTCCTTTATAAATCTATTCTGATCTTTTGACAAATCTTCTTTATCATACTTCATAATCATCATAGGTTCAATATCTCTTTCAAACTTTCCAAAGTCCTAAAATGATTGTATTTTTACAGGTTTGCGGGTATAGTATAGACATGTTTAATAAAGATATTAAAGTGAAAAAGCATCTGTTGATCCTGGATTTCCGGAAGTGTATTCATCATGAAGATCAAAAAGAGTAATTATCCTGTCAATCTAAAATCGGTGGATGAGATATCCGAACTGGTCCAGGCCTTTCTCCGGGACTGCGGCGTGGAACAGGGAATCTGCGTCCGTATGAGGCTCGTGGTGGAGGAGACCCTGATCTCCCTGGTGGAAATGAGCAAAGAGGAAAAAGAGATTGACCTCTTTCTTACGAGAAGGTTCGGAAAACCATGGATCACCATGGTCTACGGAGGAGAAAAGCTGGACCCCACAGACAGAACGAACGGGGATACAGTTTCTGATATGATCCTTAACGGCCTCGGGATACAGCCAAGATGGACTTACCGTCTGGGATACAACCGGATCACCCTGACGGTGCCTTCTCAGGGCATAAAGACGGAAGTTCAGCTGCTGGCAGCCCTGGGGACGGCCCTGGTGCTTGGGCTGTGCGCGCCGATGATCTCCCCCGGGATAAAAGAGGCATTGATACAGTATCTGCTTACTCCGGTCTCGGATATCTATATGAAACTGCTGATGACCCTGGCTCCTTTGCTGGTCTTTCTGAGTGTCATAAACAGCATCATCCGCACCGGGCAGGGGGCAGATTTCGGCAGGCTGGGCAGATATGTGATCACACGATATCTTGCGGCAACCGCCGTGCTGGCCGTTATCTATACCATCGTCCTTGTGCCCTTTTTCAATCTGCATTTTGAGGACAAGGTATCCACGTCCAATTCATTTCAGAAGATTTATGACCTGGTGATCAACATTCTTCCGGGGAATATCGTGCTGCCTTTTTCCGAGAACAATACTATGCAGATCATCATTCTGGCGCTGTTTCTGGGAGTGGTGATCATCAACCTGGACAACCGGCTGGAGACTTTGCGGTCCACCCTTCTTGATCTTTATGCCGTTTTTCTGAACGGAGTTGAGATGATCGGTCGATTCCTTCCTTTGTTTATCTTTGCTTCGCTGCTGAAGATGTTCTGGGAAACCGGGCTTGGGGATGCCGCGAAACTGTGGAAGCCGATACTTGCGGCAGTGACCGTTTCATACCTCTTTGTATTTACCATGGGGCTGATCGTTTCCCTGAGATACAGAGTGTCCCTGGTCACCCTGTTCCGCAAGATTCTTCCGACCTACCTTATCGGTGTCACGACCAGCTCGTCCCTTGTGGCGATGCCGACAGGGCTGGAGGTCAATAAAAACAGGCTGGGGATCTCAGAGAGTTACACCAATCTTGCCTATCCTCTGGGCCTCAACATTTACGCAGTCACTTTCTGCTCTGTCCTTCTCTCCACAACCTACTATCTTGCAGAGATATACCAGGTGGCGGTGTCTCCTGAATGGATTTTTACGGCCGGACTGATCTGTACGATCCTGGCCATAGCCAATCCGCCGGTTACGGGAGGAATCCTGGTCTCCCTGGGAATCATTATGAGCCAGCTGAATATACCTTCTCAGGGACTGGCCATCGCGGGAACTCTGGCCCTGATCCTGGACTTCCTGATCACCGGGTCAAAAGTCATGGCCCATCATTTTGAGATGGTCCTTCAGGCCGGTCATCAGGAGATGCTTGATCAGGAGATACTGAGAGATCCGGAGAAAATGTAACGGCGATCCCTCTGCTTCAAAAAGGGCTATCCATGGGCAGAAAAATTGGTTATAATATCATCAATATAAAGAAAGTAAACAGGATTTCAGGAGGATAACATAATGGAAGAAAAGAGATTACTGGAACTGGATGAATTGGGGAATGTCACCGGGGGAACAGAGCCCGGAGATCTGACCCAGGAAGAGTTTGTCCGGCTCATCCAGCACTATGAACAGGAGAAAAGTACTTTCCTGGCCAAAACCGAAAGGGAAGCATGGGAGGATGAATACCTGCAGCAGATAGAACAAAGGATATCCAATCTCTCCAACATCTTTGCCCGCAGATTCGGGGCTTCACCGATTATCGGCCGATCAGTATGACCGCTGAAAAGCAGCTTTAGCAAGGGAGAAAAAGTATGAAAATTAAAATCACATCGGACAGCTCCTGTGATCTTTCACCGGAGATCCTTGAAAAATACGATATACCTATCGCGCCGTTCCATGTGATCCTGGGCAGCCGTTCAGGTCCGGACGGAGAGATCACTCCGGATGATATCTACGCTTATGTCGATGAGTCCGGCCAGCTTCCCAAAACAAGTGCCGTAAATACACAGGCATATATGGAACTCTTTAACTACTGGCACGACCAGGGGTATCAGGTCATCCATTTCTGTCTGAGCAGTACATTTTCCAGCGCCTGTCAGAATGCCCGCATCGCTGCTCAGGAAGTGGAGGGTGTCTGGGTCATCGACTCCGAGAACCTTTCCACAGGCCAGGGCCTTCTGGTCATCCGGGCAGCGGAGATGGCCGCATCCGGCTGCAGCGCAGAAGAGATCGTGGCGGAGTGCAAGGCCCTTGTGCCCAAGGTTGAGGCAAGCTTTGTAGTCAACGACATGGAGTACCTGAGGAAAGGCGGACGCTGCTCTGCCCTGGCGGCTCTGGGAGCAAATGTACTGCAGATCAAACCTTGTATTGAGGTGATCGACGGGGAGATGAAGCCGGGGAAGAAATACCGGGGGAAGATCAGAAGAGCCATAAAGCTCTATGCAGAAGACCGGCTCAAAGGCCGGACGGATATAGATACCACCCGGATCATGGTCACCCATACCCGCTGTGATCAGGAGACGATAGACTATGTCAAGGACCTGGTCCGTGAGCTCCAGCCGGATACAGGGGAGATCCTGGAAACCGTGGCAGGGGCAACGGTAACGACCCACTGCGGACCGGAGACTCTCGGTGTGCTTTTCATCAGAAGATAGGCCCGGGACTGAACGCAGTTTAATCCAATTTAATTAGTGAAAGAACATTTTTAAAGATCATCTGCCATGAAGGCGGATGATCTTTTTTATTCGCAAAATTTACACGCCCTTTTACAGAAACTGATCAATTTCTATTGCCGGGAGGCAGAAAGGGCTTAATTATGGAAGAAAAGAGAAAGATAACCGCAGAGATGATCGGAGCCGGAATCCGGAGGCTCCGCCTGGAACACGGGGAGACACAGCAGGAACTGGGGGAATATCTGGGCTACGGGGCTACCACTGTGGCCAATTACGAGAGCGGCTACAGGCTTCCCGACCTGGAAACCTTCTTCGCCATTGTTCTCCACTATGACGCGGACCTGAAAGACTTTATCTGAATGGAGCCTAAAACTCCACTTTGATCAAGGCTCCGAATCCTGGGGTGTCTTCTGCCTTAACCAGCCCGGTGTGCATGACGGTTTACGTAAAATCTGATTTCAGCATGCCTACGGGCACCGTCTGCAAGCTGCGGACACCCCACGAAAAGGTAAATATACGTTTTCTATGGGTGTCTTTCGCCTTGGACCAGGCCTGGTGTGCATGACGGTTTTCGTAAATCTGGTTTCAGCATGCTTACGGGCACCATCTGCAAGCTGAGGACACCCCACGAAAAGGTAAATATACGTTTTCTATGGGTGTCTTTCGCCTTGGACCAGCCCCGGCGTGCATGACGGTTTACGTAAAATCTGATTTCAGCATGCTTACGGGCACCATCTGCAAACTCCGGACACCCTACCAAAAGGTAAATGAACAGAGTTGTGAACATTGTTCACGAATCGTGAATACGGACCGGAAGAAAAACGGCTATACTGTTCATGATAAAATCTGAAGGAGGAGATTCCCATGAAAAAGAAAATAATCCTCGGCATCATTGGAGTGATCCTGGTCTTTTCCCTGCTTACCGGAAGGGGCGGGAGAG
>CAJGDH010000113.1 GCA_904502145.1 uncultured Eubacterium sp. | reverse complement strand
GGTTCCCCCCATTGTGCAATATTCCCCACTGCTGCCTCCCGTAGGAGTTTGGACCGTGTCTCAGTTCCAATGTGGCCGTTCATCCTCTCAGACCGGCTACTGATCGTCGCCTTGGTGGGCCTTTACCCCGCCAACCAGCTAATCAGACGCGGGCCCATCCTGTACCACCGGAGTTTTTCACACGTGAGGATGTCCTCTCGTGCGCTTATGCGGTATTAGCAGCCATTTCTGGCTGTTATCCCCCTGTACAGGGCAGGTTACCCACGCGTTACTCACCCGTCCGCCACTCAGTCACAAAAGTATCACCCGGAGGATCAACAAAAGTGCTTCGTTCGACTTGCATGTGTTAGGCACGCCGCCAGCGTTCATCCTGAGCCAGGATCAAACTCTCAGATAAGATGTCCGATCAAGGTCAAGACCACTGGTCTTTACCTGTCTTTACTGTTGTTTTGGTTCTTCAAACTTTTTCGTTCGTCGTTCCATGGATCTGACGTCTTGACATCACTTGTGCATCAGACCCGAATGAAATTTAAAGCAAAGCTTTACGCTTTGTATGAATTGAACGTTCAAGGTTGTTGTGCTATTCAGTTATCAAGATACGATGCCGTCTTTGCGACAGCTCATCCATCTTAACATGCCACATAATTAATGTCAAGGGTCAAAATGATAAAAAAAATCATCCCTTCCCCTCTGAATTTTGTAAAGATTTAAATCTTTGATCAGAGGTCAGGGATGATCTTTATGTTTTTTTCCCGGACCGCCCGGTCCAGAAGCTTTTCATATTTTGTTATAAGTCCGGGGGGCACCACACAGGTCACCCTGTGGTTCATCTTGTCAAATGTCCTCCTGTCCAGACTGAGGATCCGGTCACTCTTTATGACCAGTTTACGGAGATGTCTGCTGTCGGCAAAAGCTGCCTCTCCGATTCTTCGTACATTTTTCCCCAGCACCACCTGTTCCAGCCGTCTGCAGGAAGCAAAACAGCCTTTCTCCAGATATTCCACTTTGTCGGAACAGACGATGGTCCTGGCTTTTCCGCATCCGGCGAAAGCTTTCCCTCCGATGGCTCCTATCTTATAATAATAATCTCCCAGCCTGATCCGGTCGGGGAGGATGATCTGTTCCAGGGGGCTGCTGCAGCTGACCAGACGGACCGTACCATCCGTGATGGAAGGGTCCGTGATCTCGTATATGCATCCCCCGTTCTCCATCCTCCTTCCCTTTGGGTTGGAAAACTGCCAGGATCCGGTGATCTCGCGGGTATCCGTTACATGATCCACAGGATCGTGCCAGATAAAATCATACCCTTTCTTCTCCATGGGAGGATATTCCACCGGGTCGTCATAGTGATAGAATTTTTCAAAGATCAGCTGATCCTCCTCAAAAAGCCTGATCCGGTATTCCTTGAATTCCTCCCGGAAAAGGGGATGAACCTCCAGGGGGCCTTTAACCGTATCAAAGGAAGTATCCCACCCGTCAAAATGATAATAGTAGGTCGGGTCGTCCATCTTTCTCACCGGTCCGGGATCGTTCGCGCCCTGACCGTAGGGGATCATTTCTTCCCGGATCAGTTTTCCCCCTTCATTATAAAACCTGACGGGAAATGTTTTTCTTTCCGCACGGAAAAGGGCTTTAGCCGTGCGGTCTCCGTCTATGGATTTCAGGCTGCAGCTCCAACCGTCAAAATGATAGAAGAATTCCTCTGTTTCCTCTTTCTCCGGAAAAAATTCCGCCCTGGCATCCATACCATAGGGAACAGTCTCGGAACCCAGGATCTTCCCGTCTTCATGGAAATACATGATGAGATATTCTTTAGGAACCTCCCTGTAGATGGGATGGACCACGAGATTCGAGCGAACGGAAGTGATATCCTGATCCCACCCGTCAAAGATGATCCGGTGGTGCAAGGTTTCAAACTGTACGCTTTTCATCTCAGGAGGCCTGGCTTCCTCACCGTCAGTCACAAAGACAGTCTTAAAAACCTTTTCATTTGCATCCTGGAAGACAACGATATGCTTTTTCGGTTTTTTCTTTCGGACAGGTCTCTTCTTCTCCATGGATTTTTTATTTTCTGCCGCGGATCTTGCCACGGATGGCGTCTAGCAGCTGGTCATACTCTTCAAAGGCAGGCAGCTGGGGATAATCCTTCTTGATCTGCTCGGTGGAACGGAACAGAAATCCGCCCTGGCTGGCCAGGATCATCTCAAGATCATTGTAGCTGTCCCCGCAGGCGATGGTATCAAAGCCGCAGGACTGCAGAGCTTTCACGGTAGTCAGTTTCGAATGGTCGCAACGCATGGTAAACCCGGTGATGGTTCCGTCTTCCGCCACTTCCAGAGTATTGCAGAAGATCGTAGGCCACCCAAGTTTCTCCATCAGGGGCTTGGCAAACTGTTCGAAGGTATCACTGAGGATAATGACCTGTCCCTCGGAACGGAGCTGGTCGAGAAACTCCTTCGCTCCCTGAAGGGGTTCGATCGTGGCGATCGTCTCCTGGATCTCCTTCAGTCCCAGATGATGCTCCTTCAGAATATCCATACGGAAATGCATCAGTTTGTCATAATCCGGCTCATCTCTGGTGGTCCTGCGAAGTTCAGGGATCCCCGTAGCCTCGGAAAATGCGATCCAGATCTCAGGGACAAGTACTCCTTCAAGGTCCAAACAAGTTACATACATATTTATACCCTCCAATTATCTTTATAGGTTTCAATCCATCACCAATGCAATGCATTGATGTGAAAAAGTCCGGCTGATGTAGATTATATCACCCCATCCCGTCCTTTACAAGGACAGGTTACCCTTCAGCTGCATCCGGGGCATCCTGCACAGCCGCTGCCCGCGGCAGCCAGTCTGCGGCTCATCTCCCGGTAGGACTGCTCCATCTCCCTCTGGAGGACCTGGGTATTGGCAGCATAGACGAGCATATTCAGTTCAAAATCTTTCTGGAAGTCCGCCATGGAGAATTCCATCTGCTTCAGGTCCTTTCCTTCCCGGATGATCGAGGAGAAGATCCCTCTCATGTCCTCCTCAAATACCTGGATGGCCAACTCCATATCCATATCCGGACAATATCCGCATAAGAACAGGGAAAGTTCCCCCAAAATGCTCTCGTCGAGACAGGACTGAAGGCGGAAATCTTCCATCTGATTGTCGTACTCCATCCACCTGACTTCCTTCTGTATGGTCATCAGGGTCAGTTCTTTAATAAACTCTGCAGGAAGCTCGTTTTTCATGACATTTCCTTTCTTAAACAAATTCAAGACCCGGGTCCGGGTCTTGAAAGTAAATTTATTCTTTTCCGTTGAAGCAGTATGTACATACCTTGCATGGATCGATACCGATGGAATCCAGAAGGTCATCCAGCCTGTGATAACGAAGAGAAGTAAAATTCAGTTTTTTCCGGATATCCTCCACCATCTGGGCGTACCTTTCCGTGGTCGGATCCGTGTACTCGTCCAGGATCTCCTGGGGGCAGTCCGGACCCTCCCTCTGCTCGATCACCTGGCGGGTGATCAGCTCCATCTCCGACTTGGACCGGGAGAAATTCAGATATTTGCACCCGTAGACCAGAGGCGGACAGGCAGGACGGATATGGACCTCCTTGGCACCGTTTTCATATAAATAGGCAGTGGTATCCCGCATCTGGGTACCCCTGACGATAGAGTCATCGATCAGCAGAAGCTTCTTTCCCTCGATGAGAGCCTCCACCGGGATCAGTTTCATCTTGGCGATCAGAGTCCGCTTATTCTGATTGGTGGGCATGAAGGAACGGGGCCAGGTGGGCGTATATTTGATGAAGGGTCTCCCGTAGGGAACCTTGGCTTCATTGGAATAACCGATGGCATGGGCGATGCCGGAATCGGGAACACCCGCCACCATATCCGGCTTGATCTCCTCCGCGTCACGCCTGGCCAGCATGCTGCCGCAGCGATATCTCATCTGCTCCACGTTTACCCCCTCGTAGTTGGAGGTAGGATAACCGTAGTATACCCAGAGGAAGGAGCAGATCTTCATCTTGTCTCCGGGTTCCTGCAGGGTCTTGACCTGGTCAGGAGTAATGTAGACCACCTCGCCGGGGCCCATCTCACGGTAGAGCTTGTAACCCAGATTGATGAAAGCATGACTCTCGAAGGACACACAATAACCCTCATCCTTGCATCCGATGATCACCGGTGTTCTGCCGAACTTGTCGCGGGCCGCGTACAATCCCTCTTTAGTCATAAGAAGAAATGTCATGGACCCGTCCACTTTCTCCTGGACATAACGGATTCCCTCCAGAAAACTGTCCTTGATACAGATCAGGGCAGCGACCAGCTCCGTGATATTGATCTGGCCGTTGGTCATCTCCTGAAAATGGGAATGGTCATTACTGAAGAGTTCCTGAGTCAGTTCTTCGTAGTTGTTGATCTTGCCTACAGTTGTGATGGCAAAGCTCCCCAGACGGGAACTGATCAGAAGGGGCTGTGGTTCGAAATCGGAGATACAGCCTATCCCCAGATTGCCCACCATGTCTGCCACATCGCGGTAAAACTTTGTGCGGAAAGGGGAATTCTCAATATTGTGGATCGCACGATTAAAACCTTCTTCACCGTGAACTGCCATACCCGCACGTCTTGTACCGAGATGGGAATGGTAGTCGACTCCGTAAAATAAATCTGTCACACAATCCGTTTTTAAAGCGGTGCCAAAAAATCCACCCATGTTAAGCTCCTTTTCTCACAGTTTTTGTTTTCTTGTTTCCCACATATACTAAAACAATAAGTTATTTACATCATTAATGCAATGGTAATAATTATCTTTTTTTGCGATTTTTTTACAACATCAATGATTCAGCTCAGCCACCAGCATGGGCAGGGCTTTCTCAAATTTCACCCCATATCTGTGGGTCTCGTCCCCCATGGTCCTTCTGATGGACTCAAGCACAAAATCTGCTGCGATGCCGGCTGCCTCCAGGTCTGTCCGTCCCTGCATGATGGCGCCGGTGAAGGCCGCGGCGTAACAGTCACCTGTTCCGTGGGACAGGTAGTTGATGTATTCCGTAGTATAGTATTCCAGTTTCCCGGTAGCCGATTCATAGACTGCAACACTGATCTCATCCTCATTGTAACGGATACCCTTGAGGATAACCTTCTTTGCTCCCAGGTCCCCGAGGGCTTTCAGGAGGGAGAGGATGTATGCTTCATCATGGTTGTCCAGCCGGCACTCGATCCCTGTCATGAAAGAAGCCTCCGTGACGTTGGGAAGGATGATATCCGCGCTGCCGCACAGTTTTGCCATCTCGGCAGCAAATGTTTCATCAAATCCGTGGTAGAGCTTCCCGTTGTCTCCCATGGCCGGATCCACGATCAGCTTGGCCCCGTCGTTGAGGACGTTGGCAGCCAGCCGGCGGACATACTCGATCTGAAGGATACTGCCGAGATAGCCTGTATAAAGGCAGTCATATTTAAGGCCTTCCTTCATCCAGTGTTCCATGATCCCGGGGATATCCTCCGTCAGGTCATGGAAAGTGAACCCTGTAAAACCTCCGGTATGTGTGGATAACACAGCGGATGGAAGGATGACCGTCTCAATCCCGCAGGCGGAAATGATGGGAAGGGCTACGGTCAGTGAACACTGTCCCATGCAGGAAATGTCCTGAATGGTCAAAACTTTTTGATCTGTCATCAGTTTCATACCTCCTTGTTCATATTTTCTTTTCTCTTTTCTCCTCAGATATAAGGCAGGTCATCTGACTGCAGGTCCTTTATCTGCTGCAGGTGACCCGGGGCAGGTATTCAGATGTCCATCATAACAGATTCGTTCCGGCATTGCAATGATTCTTTCCCGGCAGCCGAGCCCGTGCGGGATCGGGATATGTTATTTTTCCGACAAAAAAACGGTTCCCGGCAGATAATTTGCTCTTTTTTTGTCAATATTTCGTTTATTTTTTAACAAAGTTTTATCGGCTGTGACAATACATTTTCCCTCTTCATATAGATTTCAGTTTTTAACATAGCCTCATCCTATGGATCTGCCCCCTTTCCATCGGCTTTTCCGGGCATAAAACCCCCTTTTCTGACGGGTTTCCCCATTTTGCATATCTTGTTTTTCACCATATTGGGACATTCTATGTAGTTTTTTTGTTGAAAAGATTGATTTTTTTCAGATTTACCTTACATATATTACATCTATTTAATAAATTAATAATAAAAACAGTTGCATTGAAATAATGATTGTGATAGAATTAACATAAGTTTATTGATCTATCCAATGAACGGATATCCAGAGTCAATCACTAAGCAAAATCAAGAAAATGGAGGATTTTCACATGGCAAAGAAAGTTGTTTTAGCCGGCGCATGTCGTACCGC
>CAJGDH010000112.1 GCA_904502145.1 uncultured Eubacterium sp. | reverse complement strand
CTTCGAGGGTGCTTTCCGACAACTTGTTGCTTGGCTGATAAGCTCTTATACTTCTTCTTTCCTCTACCAATGTTGAAAAATCCATGTTTTTCTCCTTTCTGGTTACAACCGGTCAGGTGTATTTCCCTATGGGGATCTTACCGGCTTTTCTTCATTGTACAGCAACCGTTTTCTGATGTAAATACGTGTTCAGGCATACGCCGTTTTTTTCCCTGTAATGTCAAGTTTTTTTCTTTACCACATCAGGTGGATTATCTATAATGTTATTAAGTGGAACTATGTCTATCTGCAGATTGGGATCCTTCCGGGATATCCCAGCGGGGGAGTTGTCATGAAGGTATTATTATCGAATATATCACCCAAAGACGGGTATATGATCATCGATATATTTTATACGGTTCTGACAGGGATGAACTATCCTGTCAGCTTTCATGACGCCTCCATGATCCGTTTTACCGATGTGGATGAAGGGCTTAAACCCACTATCTTAAGATACGATTTCCACGTTAAGAAGATCATCATATCAGAGGGCTAGGCACTTATAGATACACGATTGGACAATAAAGAAGAGCAGCTGTAATGGCTGCTCTTTTTTCTTCAGAGGAACATTGCCCCCTGAATGGATCAGGCTTTAAAAACTTACTTTTATCACTCCGCCAGGGAAACGCTGACTTTGTGGTCATACCATTTTCCTTTGGCACCCAGGAGTGCTACATCAAACTCTTCATCAAGAGCCGGAACGGGAATATCGAAACCGTAAGCCTCCCCCGTAGTACCGTCGCTGTACTCTACGGTATCCGTGGTGGGTTCGAGAAGTTCTGCACCGTCCTTTTTGGCATCCTCGGCTTTGCCCACAAAGAGGTTGACCACCTTCTTGGATACCAGAGTGACGTGGATCATCATCTGCCCGCCCTTGACCGTCAGGGTTCCTTTTCCGTCATATGCTTCATTGACGTGGAACATGGAACTGTCCGTATTGAATTCTGCCTGATATTCACCGTCGGCCGGACCGGAACCGGAGTCTTTGCCTGCTCCGCCTGAACAGCCTGCCGCCAGGGATAAGATCAGGGTCAGAATAACTATAAAGGAAATTGTTCTTTTTTTCATGATCATCCTTCTTCTTCTCTCTGTGAAAAGAGAAGCGGTCCACTCTTAACCGGAAGAATGAACCGCTGGTTGAAACGTGAGTATTTTTCTGATTATTTGATTTCAGTGATTATTTGATCACAGCCTGTGTATGTGCAACATAGAGATCCTGAACAGCTTCGATCTCGCCAAGACCGTTGATCTGGCAGTCTACACTGTCAAAGCTTCCGTCTGCTAAGAAGGTGCTCTTCCAGGAATCTTCATCGTCACCGGCCATATCGTTGTTGGCATGATCGCCTGCAACAACCATTAACGGACGAAGAATGACTTTCTTGTAGCCTGCAGCTTTAACTGCATCAATGACTGCATGAACTTCTGTCTCTTCCGGTTCGCCTTCAACGGTTCCGATAAATACGTTGTCATAACCAAGATCGGCCATCTGTGTGGTCATCTGGGTGTAAGTGATGTTTGCAGTATGGGAAGTACCATGTCCCATGAATACAAATGCGGTTCCGTCTGCTTTTGCAGCATCAAGGCTGTCAAATCCTGCAGCTTTGACTGCTTCAGCGGTAACGGCCTCAGCAACTGCCTTCTTGTCATCGTTGATCACTGTAGCGTCATCGCCTACTTCGCCGAGCAGAGGCTCTGCAACTGTGATGGAAGCGATCTTATCCTTGTAGGTATCAAGGACTTCCATAACCTCATCGTACTCTGCACCGTGCATAAGGTGTGTGGGCTGAACCACAAGGTTCTTGACACCGTTGGCAACGGCACGGTCAAGTGCCTGAGTCATGTTGTCGATCTTCTCGCCGTCACGTGCCTGGATGTGGTTGATGATGATCTGAGCGGTGAAAGCTCTCCTTACGGACCAATCCGGGAATGCAGCCTGAAGTTTCTTCTCGATGGCACCGATGGTTGCAACACGGTTGTCGTTGAAGGATGTACCGAAGCTTACAACAAGGATCTCATTCTCGCCGATATCGTCAGCATTCAGCGGATCATCCTTGGAAGCATCACCGGTATCGTCACCAAAGTAACCCGGGTCTGCGTCTTCACCTTCCACCAGTTCTTTCTGAGCATCTGTCAGAGCATCCCATGCTGCCTTGGCAGCTTCACACTGGGCATCAGTCTGATCTGTTCTCTCCTGAACATAGATGGCGTCGATCAGGGCAGCAACTTCATCAGCAGCGGCCTGGTCGTCGGTAACTTCTGCTTCAGCGGCAGCTGTGGTAGCTTCCGGAGTAGCTTCTTCCGTTTTCTTCTCTGCACCGCCGCAACCGACAAGCATGGTCATTGCCAGGATAGCTGTGCATGCTAAAGCCAAAAATCTCTTTTTCATAATTGTTCGTAAACCTCCTCATAAAATGAAATTGAAATGTTTGAACACGTACTATTGTAAATCCATTTCGATTATTCCATGCGTAATATTATTTACGAATACTTGTAAAATCCTGCAGTTTGCGGGTCCGCACCGACCCGGATAAAACGAGAACAGACAGACTTCCGGGGAGGGTTCTCACAGCAGGTAGCCGAATGTAAAATCTAAGACTTGATTACAATATAAATGTGCATAATATTACAATTAATTGTTATGAATATTACATACAGGTTATAGGTGACTGAGATATCATCATGGGTAGAATATAAGCCGATGCTGTATTATTTTACAGTCAGACAAGAGAGGAGATAATTATGGAAGAAATCTATACGGAAGCTGCGTCCATCGAACTTGAAGACGGAGAATATATGATCACTGTAGATATGGAGGGAGGCAGCGGCAAAGCGTCGATCCAGTCTCCTTGTGCCCTGAAAGTTGAGGATCATCAGGGGACAGCAACCATTGTCTGGAGCAGTTCCCACTATGATTATATGATCGTCAACGGTGAGAAGATCCTCCCCGTGGAAACCCCGGAGGAGAATTCCACTTTTGAGATCCCTGTATATGTTTATGATGAGCCGATGGAAGTTATCGGGGATACGACTGCCATGAGCACTCCCCATGAGATCAGCTACAGTCTGACTTTCCACTCGGATCAGGTTGAATCCGCCTCCGGTTCCTCCGGTTCAGGTCTGGGATTCACGGGTATCATCGCCCTGGTTGCAGCCTTTGTCATCGGATTTGCCGCCGTCAGCCTGTTCAAGAAAAGGGGGACAAAATGAAAAAAAGAATCTGGAAAAAAACGATCGTCTGTCTGATGGCAGCTGTGATGGTCCTGTCCTGTCTGTCCGGGTGCGGGAAGTCGGGAGGGAAGGAACCGTCCGGCCAGGCTGAGACCGACAGCAAAACACAGATCGCAGACCCCGCCTCCATCAGTGAGGAACTGACTCTTAACGGTTCCATGCCCCTGGATTATGCCACACAGTTCTCCGTGGACTATTATGATGGGGATTACGCGCTGATCACCATCGCGGATAAAGACCAGTTTCTTCTGGTACCGGAAGGCAAGGAAGCCCCCAAGGACCTGGCTTCGGGGATCGTAGTCATCCAGCAGCCTGTGAACAGGATCTATCTCGTGGCTTCAGCGGTTATGGATATGTTTGCTTCCTTCAACGGGATCGAGGCCCTGGCCTTCACCGGAACAGATGCGAAAAACTGGTATATCGATGAGGCAAGGCAGGCTATGGAGGAAGGGAAACTGGTCTATGCGGGCAAATATTCCGCCCCGGATTATGAGATGATCATTTCCGGCAAATGTAATCTGGCCATCGAGAATACCATGATCTACCACACCCCCGAGGTCAAAGAGCAGCTGGAGAAATTCGGCATCCCCGTCATGGTGGACAACAGCAGTTATGAAGAGAATCCTCTGGGCCGATGTGAGTGGGTGAAGCTTTACGGGCTGATCTCCGGATATAAGGAAGAGTCGGAAGCGGCATTTGCAGAGCAGGAAGAGGAATTCAACAAGATCAAAGATAAAGAGAAGAGCGGCAAGAAAGTGGCTTTCTTCTACATCACCACGGACGGCCAGGCCAATGTGAGAAAATCCAATGACTATCTTGCCAAGATGATCAACATGGCCGGGGGAGAATATATCTTCAGCGACCTCGGGACGGATGACGATTCCGCCAGCTCGACCATGAGTATGACCATGGAAGAGTTCTATGCCGCTGCGGTGGACGCGGACTACATTATCTATAACAGCACCATTGAGGGAGATCTGGAGAATCTGGACAGCCTTCTGGCTTTAAGCAATATGCTGGAGAAGTTCAAAGCCGTTAAAGAGGGCCATGTATATTGCACGACCAAAAACCTGTACCAGTCCTCCATGGAGCTGGGTACCATCATTGCGGATATCTACCACATGCTTAACGGCGAGGACGGTCAGCTGACCTATCTCTACAGGCTGGAGTGATGGAAAGGAGCAGATCATGCAGACAAATAATCATTACAGGAGGTTTGCCTTAGCCTACCTGTTTCTGGTCATAATCATCGGTATATTTTTAATGGTCAACATCTGTGTCGGGAGTGTGAACATCTCTGTCTCCGAAGTGTTGGATATCCTGAGAGGACAGGGAAGCGGTTCCGTCAATCATGATATTGTGATGCAGATCCGTTTTCCCCGGTCTGTAGCGACCGTTATCCTGGGCGGGGCACTGGCACTGTCGGGTTATCTTCTGCAGACCTTCTTCCACAATCCCATTGCGGGACCTTTCGTCCTGGGTATCTCCTCAGGCGCGAAACTGGTGGTTGCCCTTACCATGGTCATCAGTCTCAGCAGGAGAGGGGCAGTCAGTTCATTTATGATGATCCTGTCCGCCTTCGTGGGCTCCCTCATCTCCATGGCCTTTGTCCTGGCTTTGTCCAGGGTGATCAACCAGATGCATATGCTGATCGTGGGCGGTGTGATGATCGGATATATCTGTACCGCCATCACTGATTTCATCGTTACTTTTGCGGATGATTCCAATATCGTGAATCTTCACAACTGGTCCAAGGGAAGCTTCTCAGGTATCACCTGGGAGAACGTGGCGGTCATGTTCCTGGTGGTCACCATCAGTACCATCATCGTCTTCTTCCTGTCCAAACCCATGAGCGCTTACCAGATGGGAGAGTCCTACGCCAGGAATATGGGTGTGAACGTGGAGCTGTTCCGGGTCCTCCTGGTCCTTTTGTCCAGTATTTTGTCCGCCTGTGTCACCGCTTTTGCAGGGCCGATCTCCTTCGTGGGGATCGCTGTGCCCCACCTGATCAAAAGCCTTTTCGGAACGGCCAAACCCATAATCATGATCCCTTCCTGTTTCCTGGGAGGAGCCGGTTTCTGTCTTCTGTGTGACCTGATCGCCAGGGTTGCCTTCGCGCCTACCGAGCTCAGTATCTCAACGGTTACCGCAGTTTTCGGCGCACCGGTGGTAATCTATATCATGGTCCACAGGAAGAGAGGATGATCGAGGGGTGAAGGACAGATGAATATGGAAAAGAATATGATAAATACAGAGAAAAATGAATATTTCCTTCACACAGAAGACTTTACCGTCGGCTATAACGGGGTTCCCCTGATCAAAGACATTGTGATCGGACTGAAGAAAGGGGAGATCCTTACCCTGATCGGGCCAAACGGTGCCGGGAAGACCACCATCATCAGAAGTATGATCCAGCAGCTTAAGCCGGTTGGCGGTGTGGTCTATCTGGAACATAAGCCCATCGGGGAGGTGTCGGCCCACGAACTGTCCAAGCGGCTGTCCGTGGTCCTCACCGAACGGATCCGCCCCGAGATGATGACCTGCCGTGATGTGGTGGCCACCGGACGGTATCCCTATACCGGAAGATTCGGTATCCTGGGAGAACATGACAACCAGGTGGTGGATGAAGCCATGGAGCTTGTGGATATCACTTTCCTTAAGGACAGGGATTTCCTGGAAACCAGTGACGGACAAAAACAGAGGGTAATGCTTGCCCGGGCCATCTGCCAGGAGCCGGATATCATCGTCCTGGATGAGCCCACCTCATTCCTGGACATCCGCTATAAGCTGGAATTCCTCAACATCATCCAGAATATGTCCAGGGAGAGAGGCCTGTCGGTAATCATGTCCCTCCATGAGCTGGATCTTGCGGGGAGGATATCCGATAAGATCGCCTGCGTAAGAGGAGACAGGCTGGACCGGTTCGGCACTCCGGAGGAGATCTTTAAAGACGGTTACATCCAGAAGCTTTACGGGATAAATGTGGGCTCCTACAACGAGAGGTCGGGAGACCTGGAACTGGAAAAGGTCAAAGGAGATCCAAAGGTCTTTGTCATCTCAGGAAACGGGTCGGGGACAGAAACCTTCCGCCG
>CAJGDH010000111.1 GCA_904502145.1 uncultured Eubacterium sp. | reverse complement strand
GCTGCAGCAAAGGGTATCCATGAGATGTTTCTGGAAGGAGAGAAAAGTTAATATCGCCTTACAGACCTCATATTTATGATACTGGGAGGACCGGATGACCGTCTATGATGGTTGTCCGGTCCTTTCCTCATGCCTTTTTTCAATTGATCCTGCAAAATATCTCTGATCCTGACAGAATAATCCGGGGCAGGAAAAAAGTGCGTCCGGGAGGAAAATGTATTATAATCATCTAAGAAAAGGAAAGGAGGGACCGCAACTGAAAACATATGTCACCAATATGACTGAGGGAAACCCCGTCAGGCTGATCGTCAGCTTTGCGGTCCCTCTGATGATCGGAAATGTATTCCAGCAGCTGTACTCGGTGGTGGACAGTATGGTGGTGGGCAAGTTCCTGGGGGTGGACGCCCTGGCTGCCCTGGGGATCTCGGGATGGCCCGGTTTTATCGTACTGGGTATGATTCAGGGAATAGCTCAGGGGGTCTCCATCCTGATGGCCCGTGATTTCGGAAAGGAGGACCTTCCATCCCTGAAAAAGACCTATGGGAACGGACTGATCCTCTGTGGGGGCTTCTGCCTATGCCTGTTGCTGGCGGCTCTCCTGCTGGCACCGGCCATGCTGTATCTTTTGTCCACACCGGCCCGCCTGCAGCCCCATGCCCTTTTATATCTGCGCATCACTTTCGCAGGTATCCCCATCATCATGGGATACAATCTTTTTGCGTCGGCATTGAGAGCCCTGGGGGACAGCAGGACACCTTTATATGCCATGATCGTGGCCTCCGTCCTGAACATCGTTCTGGACATCCTCTTTGTCCGCGGGCTCTCCTGGGGGATCGGCGGGGCTGCGGTGGCGACCGTACTGGCCCAGCTCTTCTCCATGATCATCTGTCTGGCCGTCATCCTCCGGCTGCCCCAGCTGAAGATCGCAAAGGATGACCTGAATCCGGTACCCGGACTGATCCGGCAGATGCTGATCCTCAGCACACCCATGGCTCTCCAGAATTTCCTGATCGCAGGAGGCGGCATGGTGGTCCAGTATGCAGCCACTCAGTTCAGTGTGGAATTTATCGCAGGATTCACCGCAGGGGCAAAGCTTCATGGCGTTCTCGAGATCGCCACCTCTTCTTTCGGATTCGCCATGACCACCTATGTGGCCCAGAACCTGGGGGCCGGCCGTATGGACCGGATCCACAGAGGAGTCCGGTCGGCCATGGGAGCCGCTGTGGCAACCTCCCTGATCATTGCGGGGATCATGCTTGCCTCGGGAAGATTGATCTTAAGAGGATTTGTTTCAGGCACGCCGCAGGAGGTGGCGACCACCATCGACGTGGGTTACCGCTATCTGGCCATCATGTGCCTATGTCTGCCTGTCCTCTACCTGCTTTATGTTTTCCGCTCTTCCCTACAGGGGCTCGGCAACACGGTACTGCCCATGGTGTCCGCCATATCCGAGCTGATCATGAGGACATCTTCAGCCCTTCTGCTGACGGCCCTGATCGGTGAGACCGGGCTGTTTATCGCCGAAGTGGCGGCCTGGTTCGGCGCGGACTTCGTTCTGATCCCCTCATATCTTTATGTGGTTCGAAAAACAGAGATGCTGATTCAACATACGGAAAAGGAAAAACATTATGGCACATTGGCTTGAACATGCGATATTCTATCAGATCTATCCGGCGTCCTTCAAAGATGCCAACGGTGACGGCATCGGAGATTTCGCCGGGATAAAAGAAAAGATCGGTTACCTCAGGGATCTGGGGATAAATGCGGTATGGATAAATCCATGCTACGATTCTTCCTTCTACGACGGAGGGTATGACGTCAGGGATTACTTTAAGACCGCTCCCCGCTATGGCAGCAACGAGGAACTGAAAGACCTCATCAAGGCTTTTCACGAGAAGGGGATCCATGTTCTCCTGGACCTGGTGGCGGGGCACACCGCCATCGACAATCCCTGGTTTAAGGCTTCCTGTAAGGATGAGATCAATGAATGTACCGACCGGTATATCTGGCAGACCAGCGGCCCCTGGGCCAGAAGTTTTCCAGGGGTCGCCGGTTTCCTCTGCGGGATCTCGGAACGGCCCGGCGCAGTGGCAGTGAACTGCTTCTCCACACAGCCGGCCCTGAATTACGGTTTCGGAAAGGTCACGGAGGACTGGCAGTTTGCCGCCGATTCTCCGGAAGCGGAATCCGCCAGGCTACGCCTGCAGGAGATCATGTCTTTCTGGCTGGACCTGGGATGCGACGGTTTCCGGGTGGATATGGCCGGCAGCCTGGTGAAAGATGATCCCGGACAGCAGTGGACCATCCGGCTCTGGCAGAAGGTGAGGGCCTTCCTGGATCAGAATTACCCGGAAGCGGTGATCATCTCCGAATGGGGAGACCCCCTGAAGGCCATCGAGGCCGGTTTCCACATGGACTTCCTGCTCCATTTCGGTCCTTCCCACTATATGGACCTTTTCCGGGAGGATCCCTATTTTTCCCGGTCATCAGAAGGAAATCTGGAAAAATTCATCCGTTACTATAAAAATGCCCGCCGAAAAACAAAAGACAAGGGGATCATCTGCATCCCTTCCGGGAACCATGACATGATCCGGATGAGAGATACCCTGTCCCCTGAGGAAATGAAGCTGGCTTTCACCTTTCTCCTGACCATGCCAGGCTGCCCCTTCATCTATTACGGTGATGAGATCGGTATGCGCTATCTGCATGGCCTTAAGTCCAAAGAGGGGGGCTATGAGCGGACGGGATCCCGGACACCCATGCAGTGGACCGGGGATGCCGGCGCCGGCTTTTCCTCCGCCCCAACAGAAGATTATTATCTGCCGGTGGACGCTTCGGATGACCGGCCGGATGTGGAGACAGAGCTGGATGACGAAAACTCTCTTCTTGGCCATGTACGGTCAATGATCCGGCTTCGCCGGTCCCACGAGGCCCTGAATGCCGGACCGGACATCCGGTTTCTGACGGAGGGGAAGGGTTGTCCCCTGGTCTATGAACGAAGATGCCCTGAAGAACGGCTGCTGGTGGCATTGAACCCCTCCTCCCATGAGGTCACTTTCCGTCACAGGTACCTCAAAAAGGGGGATGAGATCCTGGATACCGGTAAGGGAGTGTCCTTGGACGGGGAGGCTATATTACATCTGCCGCCCTCAACCTATGCCGTCATCAGGCTGAAATAAATTCATTTTACTGTTATTGCATTATTTCCTTTTCAAGGATAAGATATTAGAAGAAACTATGTACAAGCTGGAGGAAGAAAAGATGGGCAAAAACAGATCATTGGGAAGAAAGATACTGTATTCCATGATCATACTGGTGATCGGAATGCTTCTGGCCTACGGCATTATCTTTACTTTAACCATGAAGAATATCTCGGATACCCTGTCCGGATCCAACCGGAAGCTGACCGGGACCATCGGGGACAAATCTTCGACCTACATGAGCGAACAGTCCATGTACCGGATGAAGGAGCTGGCGGGAGAGAAGGCAGATATCGCAGATGATATCTTCACCAATTTCCGGCGGGGAGTATCCATCGTCGCTTCGGTGGCGGAAGAGATCTATGCTCATCCGGATAAATTCAAGGCAAGGCCGGCAGCCCTGCCGGATCCGAAGAATGACGGAAAACTGAGCATCCAGGTCCTCTA
The DNA here is from genome assembly GCA_904502145.1 of uncultured Eubacterium sp. Taxonomy (GTDB): domain Bacteria; phylum Bacillota; class Clostridia; order Lachnospirales; family Lachnospiraceae; genus Anaerobutyricum. The sequence continues at coordinate 2,721 of CAJGDH010000111.1, read as the reverse complement.
TTCCTCCAAAACAGACCCCGCAGATCCCGAGATCATCCGGGAACTCGGCCTTATAGGAAATGTGCAGGATACATTGATGGCAGTCAATGACAACCTGGATGATATGGCTTCCATCTACGTGGCTACGGAATCCGGTTTCATGGTCCAGGCGGACTATATCTCCGGAAAGAAGTTCGATGAAGAGGGAAAACTCCTGCCTCTGGAGGCCAAGGAACGCCCCTGGTACAAGGGTGCCGCCGAAAGCGGAAAGCTGTATTTTACCCCTGTGACCAGGGATGCCCACACACCCCGTCTGGGACTCATGTGCGGGATTCCGGTCTACGCCGGAAAGAAGCTGATGGGTGTCGCCGGTGCGGGAATGTACCTGGAAAATATGGAAGAACTTGTGAAGAGTGTTGATCTGGGAGACAGCGGAAAGGCCTGTATCATCAATGAGAGCGGGCAGGTTCTTTTTTCCACCTACAAGGAAGGAACACTGGCTGCGGTAGCTGACGCGGAGGACCAGCGCAAATCCCTGAACAGTAAGCTGGCTGACCTGGTGACCAGGGCAGTTGACGGCGGATCTGATGTGACCACACTGACACTGGACGGAGTTCCCAGCTATGTGGCCTACGCTCCCATGAAGACTGTTGGCTGGTCAATGCTGGTGATTCTGCCCAAGGAAGCGGTGGAAGCTCCCACCAAACAGCTGCTGGAGAATATAAGCCTGATCACGAACAAGGCATTTGAGGAGACCAACGGTTATATAAAACATGCAGGGAACCTGCTCCTTGTGATTCTGGGCCTGGCCGTGCTGATCGCCCTGGCCGTGTCCGTGGCCCTGTCCCGTCAGATCGTGAGACCCATCAAGCTGCTCACGGACAAAGTGGGAGCCATGGAGGGAAACAATCTGGAATTCGAATGGGATCTGAATACCGGGGACGAGACCCAGATGCTGGCGGAGTCTTTCGGTTCCATGACCAGGCGGATGAAGGATTATATCCGTGACATAGAAACCATCACTGCCGAAAGGGAACGGATAGGGACGGAACTGGCCGTGGCCACCCGCATCCAGGCGGCCATGCTGCCCAGCATCTTTCCTCCTTTCCCCAACCGGTCAGAGTTTGACATCTACGCCCTGATGAAGCCTGCCAAAGAGGTGGGGGGAGACTTCTATGATTTCTTCCTGATCGATGACGACCATCTCTGCATGGTGATGGCGGATGTCTCCGGCAAAGGCGTTCCCGCCGCCCTCTTCATGATGGTCTCCAAGATCATCCTGCAGAGCTGCGCAATGCTGGGAAAGACCCCCGGGGAGATCCTCACCAAGACAAATGAAGCCATCTGCTCCAACAATAATGAAAACATGTTTGTCACCGTCTGGGTGGGCGTACTTGAGCTATCCACCGGGAAACTGACCGCAGCCAACGCCGGCCATGAGTATCCGGTGATCAAAGAGCCGGGACAGCCTTTCCGGATCGTGAAGGACAAACACAGCTTCGTTCTGGGAGCCTTCGGCGAAAAAGTATATGAAGAATACGAGATGCAGTTCGAACCCGGCACCAAGATCTTCCTTTACACGGACGGTGTTCCGGAAGCTTTGGGCGGAGAAGGATCCGGGGAGATGTTCGGTACCGACCGTATGCTGGAGGCATTGAACAAGGCGGCCTCCGACGCCTCGGCCCATGAGATCCTGATGGAGGTATATAAGGGTCTGGAAGACTTTGTCAATGACGCTGACCAGTTTGATGACCTGACCATGCTCTGCCTGGAATACAAGGGTATGAACTGAAAAAAATACAATTTTTTTTATCCACATCATCCACCGGAAGAGACTGCCTTTTCCGGTGGTTTTTCTTTTCCGGTTATTTTTACGCACAATCCATGCAAAAAATATCCACATGACCATGTGAAATTATTGAGGTCTATATCTTGGGTCGTCCGAAGAAAAAAGAGGGAAAAAACCACCAGATTTTCCGATTTCCAATTTTATCCACATGGTTATCCACACCATCCACATGGAGGAAACAGGTGTCCAATCCCCAGTTCCTCCACACCCCTTTGTGGATAAAAAACCTGGTCCGCAAGTCTGTATTTTTCAAATCCCGTATGCTATGATTACTATGCCAACCAAGACAGACAGGAATTTTTTGCCATGGATAAGATACATTTAACAGAAAATATACAGCCGGGGCTGACTGTGATCTCCAACCGGTTTATCGATGAATATATGCCGGGGGCGGACGGGGAATTCGTCAAGATCTATCTCCTTCTTCTCCGCCTGCTGAACCAGGGGGACTACAAGGGTCCGGAGCAGCTGGCGGACATTCTGGAGATGACTCTCAAGGATATTCAGAGAGGACTGAATTACTGGGTCAACCAGGGTCTGATCCTGGAGGAAAAAGCAGAGGAGCCTGCACCTGCAGAGGAACCTGCTCCCCTGCCCGTCAGTGAAGAAACCGATGCCGGCCCCCTGGCCGAACTGCCGGTCAATCTTCGCAGAGTTCCTGAAAAAACCAGGATCAAGCCATCGGAGATGGCGGCATCCATCAAGGGGACCGACCTGGAGCAGACCCTCTATATGGCGGAGACCTATATAGGGCACCCCCTGTCCCAGAACGAGATCGCCAGCATCTATTATATCGACAGGGAGCTTGAGTTTGATCCGGATCTGCTGGAATACCTGGTGGAATACTGCGTCACCAAAGGGAAAGCCAATATCCGCTATATGGAGAGCGTGGC
>CAJGDH010000110.1 GCA_904502145.1 uncultured Eubacterium sp. | reverse complement strand
TATCCTCGATATCGTATACGGAGTTCAGTCCTTTAACGATGGAGTAGATCCCCTTGGAGGAGGACCAGAGGGCCAGGACGATGGAGATCGTGAACACGGTGTAGCCGGTCTTATGGTAGATCTCGTTGATGATGCCCACGATCAGGGAGTCGCTCTCAAAGGAGATCAGCTGTGTCAGTATATTCTGTATATCCCCTTTGGTAAAGGGCAGAAATTTGGCCAGAGTCAGGAAAAAGATCATAAAGGGGATGAAAGACAGGAGGATAAAGAAAGCGGACATGGCCCCGAAAGCCGTGATATGATCCTCGTTGCATTTCTTGTTGAAGTCAAAGATCAGCAGCCCAAGATCTTTCAGTCTTCTTCTGGGAAAGTATTTCTTCAGTGTTGAAAGCATAAGAACCTCCGCTACAGAAGTACATCCGTCTCTGCCTCGAGACTGAATTCATGCAATGAAAAAGCCGTCCCATGCAAGATGGGACGGCAGAACAATCCGAACCCGAAATGCCTTATCTTGCATTTTGAGTCCTAGCCCAGGCTAGGTGGGTAACCGCAATCCCTTTCCTGACTTCCTCCGAAAGAAATGAGGCCTGTCATTCCGTGGATAATATATGTTTCCCTTATTCAAAAATGTAGGTTCAAAATAACAAGACCTTGTCGAACATTCCAGGCTTATTGTAAGTTAAATATATATGATGCGCCAAGATATTACAAGGAAAATTTTTGTCATTATTCCAGAACCAGTTTCCCGTCAACCACATGATAATCCCCGTTGATATTCCTGAGAAGTACCTTCTTCATGTAACGGAGGAATTCCTCCTCCCCCCGGTCCGCCAGCATGGTCAGAAGGTATTGGGTCAGAAAATCCGTCTCCTTGTCGATCAGGAGGATCTCACGGCCGCGCATATAATAATCCAGGGCGCTCCTGTCCTTGTAGGCATCTTTCTGGTAGTTCTTGCAGGCACAGATGCGGTCGATGACCATCTCGGCCACATAACGCTTGGGCATCTTCATGCCCACCCAGCCTTCACCCTTCTCCGGGCTGATGTCGATCCAGTATTCGAAGTGGTGCATGTTTCTGCCCTTGTGGTGGAGCCAGCCTTTGGACATGCGGTGGAGCTTTTTCTCCATATGGTAGGGGCTTTTGTCCCCCTGATAGTAGAGGATGCCCGGGATGAATTCCTTTGGATGGTATTTGGACAGATCATGGAGGATTCCCTGTTTGTAGAGTCCGACTTTAAAACACATCTGTGTTACCAGGTATTTATGATGGTTGATGGTTTTCAGATGTCCCTTTATATTCATGAAATTGAATCCCTCCTTATCCGTCCGGACCGCCCGCCCGGGTGCGCGGCGGCCGGTGATCTGTAATCCTTTATATAGTACTACGAGCCCCGTGATTTCGCAAGAAATCCATTTGGTTAATCATAGAAATTAGTTGACACATAAGAAGCTCTTTGTTAAAATATTTTAGGTTATATGAGGAAAAGGAATAGCAGGTGAAGGAAGATACCTCGTCCCTTGTTGCACAAGGGGCGTTTTCTTTTATCAGACGGGAATACTGAACCGGCCCGTGTATTTTCCGGATCCTGGTTAAAAATGAGTTAAAGAAGGAGTAATCATCATGAAGGACAAGTTGGAACAGATTAAGAACAGCGCATTGTCCGCCATCAAAACAGCGACAAGCCTGGATGATCTGAATGAAGTCAGAGTTACTTACCTGGGAAAGAAGGGAGAACTCTCCAAACTGTTAAAAGGGATGAAAAATGTTCCGCCGGAAGACAGACCCAAGATCGGGCAGATGGTAAATGATTCCCGCGCACTGATCGAGGCAGGACTTGACAAGGAGAAGGAACTCATCTTCAAAAAGATCCGTGAGGAAAAGATGAAGAGAGAAGTGATCGACGTCACCCTCCCCGGAACCAAGGTAAATGTGGGCCACCGTCACCCCAACCAGATCGCCCAGGAAGACCTTGAGAGGGTGTTCGTAGGCATGGGTTACGAAGTGGTGGAAGGACCGGAGATCGAGTACGACCGCTATAATTTCGAACTTCTGAACATTCCGGCCAACCATCCGGCCAAAGATGAACAGGACACTTTCTATATCACCAAGGATATCCTTCTGAGGACCCAGACATCCCCTGTTCAGGCCCGCATCATGGAGACCGGACGGATGCCCATCCGCGTGGTGTCTCCGGGACGTGTTTTCAGGTCTGATGAAGTGGACGCTACCCATTCCCCCTCTTTCCATCAGTTTGAGGGTCTGGTGGTGGATAAGAACATCACCTTCGCCGACCTGAAAGGTACCCTGCAGCAGTGGGCGAGAGAATTCTTCGGTCCGGAGACCAAGGTAAAATTCCGCCCCCATCATTTCCCCTTCACTGAACCCAGTGCCGAGGTGGATGTCTCCTGCTTCAAATGCGGCGGAAAGGGATGCCGTATGTGCAAGGGCAGCGGATGGATCGAGATCCTGGGCTGCGGTATGGTTCACCCCAAGGTTTTATCCGACTGCGGGATCGACCCGGAAGAATATTCCGGCTTCGCTTTCGGCATCGGCCTGGAGCGTGTCACCATGCTGAAGTATGAGATCGATGATATGCGCCTTCTCTATGAGAACGATGCAAGATTCCTGAAACAGTTCTAAGGAGGGAGAAGAAGAATGTTAACACCTATTTCATGGATAAAAGCATATGTTCCCGATCTGGATTGCTCCGTTCAGGAATATGTGGATAAGATGACTTTGTCCGGTTCTCATGTGGAGAACGCGGTTTATCTGGATAAAAACCTGGAGAAGATCGTGGTGGGCGTCGTGGATAAGATCGAGAAACATCCCGATGCGGACAAGCTGGTGGTCTGCCAGGTGAACGTGGGAGAAGCCGAGGACGTTCAGATCGTCACCGGTGCCCCGAACGTGTTTGAAGGTGCCGTCATACCCGTTGTTCTGGACGGCGGAAGAGTTGCCGGCGGACATGACGGAAGCCCCAATCCCGAGGGCGGCATCAAGATCAAAAAAGGAAAACTCAGGGGAGTGCCCTCCTACGGGATGATGTGCTCCATCGAAGAGCTGGGAAGCGACCGGAATTTCTATCCGGAAGCACCGGAAGACGGAATCTACATCTTTGATAAGGCCAAGGGCCTGAAACCCGGTGACGACGCAGTCGCTGCTCTGGGTCTTCGGGACGCGGTGGTGGAATTCGAGATTACTTCCAACCGTGTGGACTGTTTCAGCATGATCGGCATGGCCAGGGAAGCTGCAGCTACCTTCAGAAAGCCTTTCTACCCGCCTGAGGTCACTACCGTGGGAAATGACGAGGATGTGAATGATTTCATCTCTGTTTCCATCGAGGATCCGGACCTGTGCAGACGCTTTACCGCAAGAGTCGTTAAAAATATCAAGATCGGACCGTCCCCGGAATGGATGCAGAGAAGACTTTCCGCCTGCGGGATCCGTCCCATCAACAATATCGTGGATATCACCAACTATGTCATGGAAGAGTACGGCCAGCCTATGCATGCCTACGACCTGGACAAGGTCCGCGGCCATAAGATCATTGTCAAAAGGGCGGCTGACGGAGATGTCTTCACCACCCTGGACGGGCAGGAGAGAAAGCTGGACCATGACGTATGTATGATCAATGACGCAGAAGGTCCTGTAGGCATCGGCGGCATCATGGGCGGAGAGAATTCCATGGTTACCGATGACATCAAGACCCTGCTTTTTGAGGCAGCTACTTTCGACGGAACCAACATCCGTCTTTCTTCCAAGAGGATCGGTCTGCGTACCGACGCCTCCGGTAAATTTGAAAAGGGTCTGGAACCCCGCAGTGCCCTCGAGGCCATCAACCGTGCCTGCCAGCTCATCGAAGAGCTGGGTGCCGGAGAAGTTGTGGGCGGTGTCGTGGATGTTTATCCCCGCCCGTCAGAAGATGTGACTCTGCCCTTCGAGCCGGAGAAATACAACCGTCTTCTGGGAACGGACCTGTCCGAGGAGGAGATGATCGACTATCTTCTTCCCCTGGAGATCGGTTACGATCAGGAGACCAGGATGCTTTCCATCCCCTTCTTCCGTCAGGACCTGCGCTGTTCAGCGGATATTGCTGAGGAAGTGGCCAGATTCTTCGGATATGACAATATCCCCACCACCCTTCCCCACGGGGAAGCCACTGCCGGAAAGATCTCCTTCGCGGCAAGAGTGGAAGGAGTGGTCCGGGATGTGGTGGAGCAGAACGGGTTCTGCGGCGCCATGACCTACTCTTTTGAGAGCCCCAAGGTATTTGATAAACTGAGGATCGGAAAGGATGACGTCCTCCGTAAGGCTATCGTGATCTCCAACCCGCTGGGTGAGGATTACAGCATCATGAGGACCATCGAGCTCAACGGGCTCCTGACCTCTCTTTCCGGCAATTACGCTCACCGGAACAAAAACGTACGTCTCTATGAGATCGCAAATGTATACCTGCCTGAAGAACTTCCTCTGACCAAACTTCCCGACGAGAGAAAACGCCTGACCCTGGGTATGTACGGGGACTGTGATTTCTTCCTCCTCAAGGGGGTCATGGAAGAAATGTTCCTCAAGCTTGGAATCAGTGATAAAGTATCCTACGAACCCAGCAGTGCGAAACCTTTCCTGCATCCCGGCCGTCAGGCCCTGATCTATGTGGGGGGAAACTATGTGGGGTATATCGGACAGGTTCACCCGGAAGTCGGCGATAATTATGAACTGAAATGTGAAGTTTACGTTGCCGCCATCGACCTTCCGGTCATCACCCGCTTTGCCACATTCGACAGAAGATATGTGGGCGTAGCAAAATATCCGGCCGTCAACCGTGACCTTGCCCTGGTCATGAGCAAGGATATCTTTGTGGGCCAGGTGGAAAAAGTCATGAGAGAAAAGGGCGGAGCCCTGCTGGAAAGCATCACCCTCTTCGATGTCTACGAGGGCATGCAGGTCGGCAAGGGAAAGAAATCCGTCGCCTACAGTCTTGTATTCCGCTCACCGGAGCGCAGCCTTGAGGCTGCCGAAGTCAACAGGATCGTGGATAAGATCCTGGGTGAACTCTCCGGGATGGGAGTGGAACTGAGAGCATAAACATAATGAAAACAAGTGATTTTACCTTCGATCTGCCGGAAGAGCTTATCGCTCAGGATCCTCTGGAAGACCGCTCCTCCTCCCGCCTGCTTGTACTTCACAAGGAGACGGGGGAGATCAGGCACAGAGTCTTCAGGGACATCCGCAGGTTTTTAAGACCCGGGGACTGCCTGGTCATCAATGATACCAAGGTCATTCCCGCCCGGCTGATCGGCAGCAAAAAAGATACCGGCGCCAGGATAGAATTTCTTCTTCTGAAGCGCAGGGACAAAGATGTCTGGGAGACGCTGGTCAGACCCGGAAGGAAATGTCGTGAGGGTGCCGAGGTGGTCTTCGGAAACGGAGACCTGGAGGCCAGGGTAACGGAAGTGCTGCCTGACGGCAACCGTCTGGTGGCCTTCTCCTACGAAGGGATCTTTGAGGAGGTCCTGGACCGGCTGGGGCAGATGCCCCTTCCCCCCTACATCACCCACGAACTCAAGGACAAAGACCGGTATCAGACGGTCTATGCCAGATATGAGGGGTCCGCGGCGGCACCTACCGCCGGGCTTCATTTTACCAGAGAGCTTCTGGAACAGATTGAGGCCATGGGGGTCAGGATCGCCAGGGTGACCCTCCATGTGGGACTGGGGACTTTCCGTCCCGTCAAGGTGGAGGATGTCGCCGACCACCATATGCATTCCGAGTTCTATATGGTGAGCGAGGAAGCAGCCCGGCTGATCAATGAGACAAAACAGGCGGGAGGAAGGATCATTTCCGTGGGGACCACCAGCACCAGGACCCTGGAGTCCGTGGCGCTCCCCGACGGGATGGTGGTTCCCGGCAGCGGGAATACCGAGATCTTTATCTATCCCGGATATACATTCAAGGTGATCGACGGACTGATCACCAACTTCCATCTTCCGGAATCCACCCTGCTTATGCTGGTTTCCGCCCTTGCCGGAAAGGATCATATCCTTGCGGCCTACAGGGAGGCAGTGAAGATGAGGTACCGTTTCTTTTCCTTCGGGGACGCCATGTTCATCACGGATGACCTGGAGGAAATGTAATTGAAGAAAAGCAGTTGAGGAGTGGATCATGGGAAAACCGGACAAGATCAGAAAATGGAACAATATCTCTCCTGCCAGTTTTATCCTCCTGGGCTTTGCCCTGGTCATCCTGGCGGGATCTCTGATCCTCATGCTCCCCGTCTGCTCGGCGGAGGGTACATTTACCCCCTATATTGACGCGCTTTTTACCGCCACCACCTCCGTGTGCGTCACGGGACTTGTGACGGTGAGTACGGCCTTCCACTGGAG